>JANNRY010000212.1:0-18983 GCA_031401935.1 Betaproteobacteria bacterium
GTCGAGGTGTCCAATTTCGTATACGCGTCGGATCCCGGCGCCTGCCCCGCTAAGGCGATGGCAGGAACAATTACCAGTTTCCGAAACCTCACCCATGATGTCGCGGCATTCGAGGTACTTCTCGATGCCCCATGCGACTTCGATGCCGGGCAATTCGTCGCACTAGCGGCTCCCGGCGTACCGGGCATGCGTGGCTATTCGATGGTAAATTTTTCCCGCGGAACCAACCGGCTTGAATTTGTCATCAAGAAAAAAACTGGTGGTGGTTTTTCCGAATGGCTGTTCAGCGGCGCGGGGGGAAATGCCAAACTCCACCTGTTCGGGCCACTCGGCAAAGCAACGTTTTACCCGGCGCTGGCAAAAAATATACTTTGTATAACCGGTGGCAGTGGCATCGCTGGCATCATGTCGATTCTTTCGCGCGCGTCGCAAGAGCGCTACTTCGAACAATTCCGCGGACATGTTTATTTTGGTGTGCGCACGATGAATGATGCGTTTTACTTAGACGAGCTTTCTGCATACCGAAAGGAATTTTCGACAAAGCTCGAGGTGACGATTGCGCTCTCGGACGAAGACGTTCCCGCTTCTGCTGGCGAGCACTACCCGCATTTACGCTTTGAGCGTGGCATGGTGCATGAAGTCGCCAAACGCGAAATGGTGGGGAAATATCAAAACTTGCGCGCCTACCTTGCCGGACCTCCTCCGGCTGTCGATGCGTCGATCCGCGTGTTACTGCTTGATGCCAAACTGACGGCGGATAACATTCGGTATGACAAGTTCAGCTAAGATAAATCAATGACCAAGCAGAAAATTTGCCTCACATCTGACATCCCCCACAATGGGATGAGGGAATGCGCGGCTGCCGATGGACTAAAGTTGTTGGTTGCGAGTTCGGGCGAAGCGTACTACGCCGTTCAGGCGACCTGCCCGCATCAGGAAGTCCAACTGTGCGAAGGGCTCTACGATGGCAGCGTACTCACCTGCCACCAGCACCTGTGGCAATGGGACATCAAAACCGGCGCGCCGTTGGGTCTCGCCGAGGCACCATTGGAACGCTACGATGTGTTTATTGAAGGCGACGCAATCTATGTCGGTGCTCAGGGTGCACTCAATGTAGGCGAGTTGTTTTCCGGCATCGCGGAGCCGACGCTGGCGGCGCTGACCGCATTGGCCAACGCGGAAGAATTTGCTGTCGGTAGCGTCCTGTACAAGCCCGGTGATGCGGCTGATGATTTATATGTCCTCGATTCGGGCCGCGTCGAGTTTCAGATTGGGCGAGATGAACGCACGAGCGCGGCGGGCTTCATGCTCCGAAAAGGCGAAGTATTCGGTTGGGCCGCATTGCTGGAAGAGCATCCGACCCGCATCGCTACCGCTCGCGTGCTCGAAAAATCCACGCTGCTTCGAATCAACGGCAGACAGGCCTTGCATATTCTAGAATCTGATCCCGCCTCCGGTTTTCTGGTTATGCGTCGCTTATCGAGCTTGATCGCACGTTTTTTGGCAGCGCCCGGTGCGAAGTGAAGAGCGCGCTGCTTGAACGACAAATTGTTGACTGTGAAATCCGGATCATTTCAACAAATTAGCGTCGTGAAAAGAGGTAAAGCAGGGTGCATTAATGGAAAAGCACGGCGAATAGATCGTGTAACTTTAGAGTTGTTACAACCTAACCTTCGTTGGAGGAAATCATGATCAAGCTTTTGGCAAAATTTACAGCGGCACTTGTTACCGCGAGCAGCTTCACCGCTTTGCCAGTGATGGCAGCGGACATCGATTACGGCAAGGTGGGTAGCCCCGTCAAGCTGGTCGTCGGATTCCAGCCCTACTACACCGAATCCTGGTCAGCGGTGGTGATGAAAGGCAAGAAATTCTACGAAAAATACCTTCCCAAAGGATCGGAGGTCGAGTTCCAGATCGGCCTGCAGGGCGCGATCATTGTCAACAACATGCTGGCCGGCAAGCAACACATCGGCTACATGGGCGATATGCCTTCAATCGTATCAACCACCAAGGTAGAAACCGCCGACGTGCGCATTGTTGGCACGCTCGGGTTGGGATTTGATCAGTGCAATATCTTTCTCGCCCGCAACGACGCGCCGAAGTTTGCCAATTCAAAGGACGCGATCAAGTGGCTCGATGGCAAGCAGGTTGCGGTACCGAAGGGTAGTTGCACCGATCGCTTTGCGCAGGCAACCTTCAAGAAAGAGGGCGTGCAGCCCAAAGACTACCTCAACCAGAACATCGAGGTCATCACCAGCAACTTTCGCGCAGGAAAAATTGATGCGGCCGTGATCTGGGAGCCAACCGCTTCTCGCTTGGTGCAAGAAGGCCTCGCACGCCGCGTCGCCAGCGGTGCGACAGTTAACGAAAACGATGGCGGATTCCTCGCCATGCGCGCGGATCTGATCAAGCAGCGCCCGGATGTAGTCAAGGCATGGATGAATGCCGAGCTCGACGCGCAGTTGTTTCTTGCAGACGCAAAGAACGCCACCGAGATTATCAAACTGGCGAAGGCCGAGACCACGGGATTTTCTGATCGTGCCCTTTGGTATTCTCTCTACGGCACATACTCTCCGCTAGAGGGTGGAACCGCTACGCGCATAAATCTGCACTACGCAATTACGCCGGAAGCGCGCGCACTGATCGACAAAGCGACCGCGTTCCTGTTCTCGATCAAGAGTATCAACGTGGACAAACTGCGTCCCGAGGCGGTGATGCCCGAATTCGCCAATGCGGTATTGGCCGAGCGTAAGTTGAAGGCGCCGATCGGTGACGTGAGCGCTCTGCCCGACGCGCAAGCGCCAAAGTAGCCCGAAGGCTGCGTCGCCCTGCCACCCACCCTGACTGGGCAGCAATTTCCCGGTTGCCCAGCGGCAGCCGGGATTATCCGCGCGACAACCTGAAGCAAGAATTGAGACCATGATGGAACCGGTAAAAGAACCAGTCGCGGCAGATGCAATGCTGGAGATTTTTAAGCGCACCATGCCGTTTCAAGTGGTGTCCGATGGCATGTTGCGGAAAATTGCCGCGTTGAGTTGGCAGGTTGCGTATCCTTCGGGCGCGCCCGTGTATCGAGCTGGTGACACGGCAGATGACATTTACATCATCGTTTCTGGCGAGATCGAGCACGCGCTCGAACCGGGTGTGAACGCGCGGCGTCCAGTACAGACGCTCGGGCCGGGTGATGTATTCGGTTGGGCGGCATTGATGGACAAGTTCCCGCACCGTTTGGCGCGTGCAACCGCGACGGCACCAACCGAGATTGTGCGCATTAACGGCGACGAGTTACTGCGCCTGCTCGAGTCCGATCCGGATGCTGGCGATGTCGTAATGAGTCGCTTCGCGACGATGATCACGCGCGACTACACAGTGCCTGATTTGATTGCTCAGTTACGCACCATCCACCGCAAGCTGCACTCGGGCGACAGTCAAGGGATCAATCTCAACGCCTACCGATTTAAACAATGGCTGAAAAGTCCCCGTCCGTATCTGATGTTGATCGGCTTCGCGCTGTTTTTAGGCGCGTGGTATCTATTTGTTGAAGTGTGGAAGGTGCCGCGCTTTCGCGAGATGCCCGGCATCACCGGGGTTGTTAAGGAATGGTTGAATCCGGATCCGACCTACGGCCTGTCCCTGTATACCCCTGAGTACTATCAACACATCGGAATGTCAGTCTGGCGCGTGACACAAGCGTTCCTCCTCGCGACGTTGCTGGGTGTGCCTTTTGGACTTTTTCTCGGCTGGTCGAAAAAATTCAAGGAGTTCATGTTCCCGCTGTTCGAAATGCTGCGACCCATCCCGATCCTTGCGTGGGTGCCGCTGGCCATTGTGATGTTCGTCTCCACCGAGTCGGCGGTGATTTACTTGACCTTCCTGGCTTCCTTCTTCGCCACTGCGTTAAACACCATGCTCGGGGTCGAGTCGATCGATGAGTCGTACCTGCGCGCCGCTAGTTGCCTTGGGGCGAAGAAATCGCAAGTATTTTTTCACGTCATTGTGCCGGGCTCGCTACCGTTCATCTTTACGGGCCTGCAGATTTCGGTGGGGGTCGCCTGGTTCTCTCTGGTCGCCGCAGAAATGGTATCGGGTCAATACGGATTGGGCTACGTCATCAATACCTCCTACACGATGGTGCGATACCCAACCATCGTCATCGGCATGATCACGCTCGGCGCGGTCGGCTACATCACCAGCGCAATGGTACGCATCGCGGGTGACTACCTGATGCAGTGGCGCGTGCGCGAGCTCGCGTTAGGAGCACAATAATGAACGCACCCGGGGCCAAAACGCGCGGTGCCATTCGCATCAACGATGTCGTCAAGATCTATGATCCAAACGGCGCTGCAGTGATGGCGGTGGATCATTGCAGCCTCGATATTGAGGCGGGCGAAATCTGTATGATCGTCGGCCCTTCGGGCTGTGGCAAGACCACGCTCCTGAACGCGATCGCCGGTTTTCACGAAATCACTTCCGGCACCATCACGCTGGATGGTGAAGTGCTCTGCAGCACCGAAAAACCGAAGGCAGAGCCCGGTTCGGATCGCATCGTGGTATTTCAGAACGGCGCCTTGTTTCCATGGAAAACTAATCTCGAGAATATCGCCTTTGGCCCAATCATGCAGGGCAAGCTGCCCAAGGCCGAAGCGAAGGAGAAGGCACTTTCCATGATGGCTGATGCAGGCCTGTCCGGTGTCGAACACAATTATCCCGGCGAAGTCTCGTCGGGCATGCGACGGCGTGTCGAGATCGTGCGCGCACTTATGAACGATCCGAAAGTGCTATTGCTGGACGAACCGTATCGGGCGCTTGACTCGCTGACCAAGTCAGTGATGCACGAAGCGCTGCTGGAGATTTATTACAAGAACAAGGTGACCATTTTCTTCATCACACACGACTTGGAGGAGGCAGTATTCCTTGGTCACAAGGTGGCCATCATGACTTCGCGACCGTGCAAACCGAAAAAAATACTGAATGTCGATATCCCACACCCGCGCGATTACAGCGTACTGACGTCGAAGCGCTTCCGCGAACTGATTGAGGAGACCAATGAGGCTGTTCACGAAGAGGCATTGAAAGCCTTTCAAGCCGGCGAGAAGGAGGGTTAGAAATGGCGACGCACAAATTTTCTGCCAGAGCCGCAGTGCGCGGCGCGATTTCCATATTCGTTTTCCTGCTGCTTTGGGAGCTCGGCTCGCGCTCTGTGCAGTGGCTCGGCGGCGATATTTTTTCTCCGCTACGCGAAGCGTTGGGAGCCCTGGGCTTCAAGAAGACATACCTGCCGTGGGTGGGCGCAATACCCGCACCGACTGAGGTGCTCACCGCCTGGGCTGGCGTCATCACGGATGCGGGCTACTGGCAGAGTTGGTACAAAAGCGTGTTCAGGGTGTTGGCCGGTTTCAGCGCGGCCATGTTGATCGGCATTCCGTTCGGCCTGCTGCTGGCGGTGAATCGCACGGCCTTCGGGATCGGCTTCCCGGTATTCGAAGTATTGCGACCGATTCCGCCGCTCGCCTGGGTGCCGGCTTCAATCATTTTCTGGCCTACCCAAGAGATGTCGATCGCCTTCGTCACCTTCCTCGGCGCTTTCTACACCATCGTCATTAATGTCGTCGGTGGAGCGAAATCGATTGATCAGCGCTACTTTCAGGCGGCGCAATCGATGGGCTCCAGCCAATGGGATATCTTCCGGCGCATCATCCTGCCGGGCACCCTTCCCTCCATCATGGTCGGCTCTGCGGTGGGCATGGGGATCACTTGGGAAGTGGTGGTTGCAGCGGAGATGATATCGGGCGGTGGCAGTCAGACCGGCGGGACCGGCGGCGGCGGGCTGGGGTTCTTTATCTGGAACTCCTACGTCGGCGGCTCCTACCAACAAATCGTGGTGGGAATGATATCGATCGGCATTGCCGGTTTTTTTTCCAGCGAACTACTGCGCGCTCTGGGTAAGTACGTTACCCCGTGGCTCAGATTGAGATAAGACCATGACCGAGCCAAGCACTCCGCGTCCCCTCGTTTCGTCAGGCGAAATCGTTGTCAATGGCGTCAGCAAGAACTACGGCACCGGCCACTTGACCAAGGAAGTCGTGCGCGAATGCAGCTTCACGATCGAGCGTGGCAAACTCACCGTGATGATCGGCCCTTCTGGTTGCGGCAAAAGCACCCTGATCCGCCTGCTGGCCGGTTTCGAGCAGCCGACCACCGGCACGATCAAAATTGACGGCGAGCCGATCACCGGTCCCAGCCGTGACCGACTTGTCGTTTTCCAGGAAACAGCGTTGTTTCCCTGGATGTCGACCTACGACAACATTCTCTTTGGGCCGCGCGCGCGCGGCGAGCTCACGCCGCAAACGTTGGAATTCGCTGAATTTCTGCTGAACAAAGTGGGCCTGCGCGAATTCCGGACAAAGTATCCGAACCAGCTTTCCGGCGGTATGCAGCGTCGCGTCGAGCTGGCGCGCGCGATGATCAACAATCCGACGGTGATGATTCTGGATGAGCCATTTCGTGGCCTCGACGCAATGACCAAGGAATTGATGTGGGAATACTACGCCGGCCTGGTCGAGGAATCGGGGCGCACCAATTTCTTCGTCACCACCGACATCGACGAGGCGGTGTTTCTAGCCGACCGACTGCTCATCATGTCCAACATTCCCACGCAAGTGCGTGCTGTGCTGGAAGTAGACCTGCCGCGACCACGCAGGCTTGCCGATATGGTCACCAGCGACCGCGCGAATGCGATTAAGACCGAGGCGCTGTCAATTCTGCATGAGGAGGCGATGAAGTCCTTCTCACGAGGCAGCAAGGCGGCGACCGATTTCGTCGAAGCCTATAGCAAGCGGACGGCGAGGAACTGATGGAATGGCTGGTGACGCGTCCGGTTGTAATCAGCTTCGCCTTATTGGGCGGCGCGTTCTCACTGGTGGCAATGCTGTTGAAGCACAAAGGCCGTGATATTTTTGCGCGGAAAATTGACATTGCGGGTTACGTTTTGATGGGAATAAGCATGCTTCTATTTATCGTTATCGGTTTTCGGGGTCAGGTATGACCGCGACAGTTATCGACGGTAAAGAGATTGCCCGCCTCGTTCGTGGCGACTGGAAAATCCGCGTCGATAAGTTGCGAGCCGCCGGCCTTACTCCCGGCCTTGCGGTGATCATGGTCGGCGAAAACGCCGCGTCGAAGGTCTACGTGCGCAACAAGGTCAAAGCCTGTCAGGACATCGGCATCCACTCTGAGGAGATCCTGCTGCCGACCGACGCCACCCAGGCTAGTGTGCTTGCCGCAATTGATAAACTCAACTTCGACCCGAACATCCACGGTATCTTGGTGCAGTTGCCGTTGCCGCCACAGATCGACGTGCACACCGTGATCGACCGCATCAAGCTTGAAAAGGACGTTGACGGATTCAACCTCTACAACGTTGGCGGTCTGGTCACGGGCGGCACGGTATTCCCGCCTTGCACCCCCTATGGTGTGGTTTGTTTGCTTGAGTACAGCAATATTCCCATCACTGGCCAAAACGTGGTTGTAGTCGGTGCGAGCAACATCGTCGGCAAGCCCATGGCGCTGATGTTGATGCAGAGAGAGGCTACCGTTGCGATCTGCCACGTCAAGACGCGCGACCTGGCACAATTTACCATCCTCGCGGACATCCTCGTGGTGGCGGCGGGTATGCCAAACCTGATCACGGCACCAATGGTGAAGACCGGGGCGGTCGTTATCGACGTCGGCATCAACCGACTACCCGACGGCACCTTGGTCGGCGACGTCGATTTCGACGCTGTGAAAAAAAAGGCGGCCTACATCACGCCGGTACCCGGCGGCGTAGGGCCGATGACCATCACGATGCTACTTTGCAACACCATCCAGTCAGCAGAGCGCAGTCACGCAAAACTTCTGGTCAATGCACAAATTACCGACATTACCAAAAGGAAACTGCCATGTTTAGAACATTAAAAGCCATGCCGATAGCAGCACTAGCGGCGCTGACCATTAGTACTGCCGAAGCGGCCGACCCCGTGAAACTCGTCGTTGGCTACCAGCCCTACGACACCATTTCATATTCCGCCGCCGTCATACGAGCGCTCGATTTATGGAAGAAATATCTGCCTGCGGGCAGTGAGGTGGAATTCCAGAACGCGCTACAGGGCTCGATCATCGTCAACAACATGCTCGCCGGAAAACAGCAGATCGGCTACCTCGGCGACATGCCGGCCGTCGTGGCGACCACCAAGCGCAGCGTGGCACCAATCAACCTCGTCGCCAACACCGGCATGTCCGACGGCCAGCGCTGCAACGTCATCATGGTTCGCGCCGACGCGCCCAAGTTTGCGTCCCCCGAAGAAGCAGTGAAATGGCTTGATGGCAAGGTGGTGGCCACGCCGCAGGGAAGCTGCGCGCATCGCTTCCTCGGCCTGGTGATCGAGCGAACAAAGATCAAGCCCTCGGCCGTGCTCAACCAGTCGATTGAAGTGATCGCAACTAATCTGCGCGCCGGCAAGATCGACGGTGCGGTGTTGTGGGAGCCGTCGGTGTCGAGGATTGGCGACATCGTTGGTGAGGGTGTTGCGAGAATCGTCGCAACGGGTCATACATTTGGCATTTCAGATGCCGGCGCGATCGCCATGCGCGAAGATCTGATGAAAAGTCGTCCCGATATCGTCGAGGCATGGCTCAAGACCGAACTGGAGGCGCAGCGTTACGTGCTCGATCCCAAGAATGCCGTGAAGGTGGCCGAGATTGTCAAGGCACAGACCGCTGGTATCACCGTGCCCATGGCGTGGTTTTCACTTTATGGTGCCATCCCCGCGTCTGCGGGCGGCAGCAAGGAGCGCGACGAAAAGCCTTTCGTGTTCGATGATCGCGTGAAAAAGCTGCTTGCCGAAACCTACGTTTATCTGCACAACACCAAGGCGATTGATGTCGACAAGCCCGCACCCGGCGCGCTTGACGATTCGATTGCGCGCAAAGTTGCAATGGACGCGAGGGTCGCGTTGCCGCTGGGCAAGATCATCGCACAGGACGTGTCAAAAGCGCCGAAGTAATTCAAGTGTCGATTATTACGCTCTGCCGCAGCGACTTAATACTGTCGTTGGGTGAAGCGCGATTGTCTGCGTCAATAATTCTGGATCAACAGCCAAAGGCCGACCGCGAGGCAGATCAAGCCGGCACCGCGTTTCAATGTAATCGCGCTCACCGAATGGGCTAATTTGACCCCTGCAAATACGCCGGCCAACTCGCCGGCTGTAACCAACGCAACCAACGGCCACGCAATATCTCCGACACTGAGATTGGCGAGCGTACCCGAGGCCGCTGAAACGATTTGCAGCACTTGACTCGTGCCAATGGCAAGCAGGGGCGCAAAGCCTGTCACAACCATCAGCGGAACCGAGAACAGCGGACCGCCTGCACCCGAAAATCCCGATCCGAAACCCGACGCGGCACCAATCATGATCAGCAAAAACAGTCGATTCTTGTTCTCCCGCGTTGGCGGCTCTTTTCCCCTGGGTAGAAACACGTAGAGACCGGCAAAAATAATCAGTACCGCAATCACTCGCATGAGTGCAGTTTCGCCGACCGCCTTATTCGCCATCGCGCCAAGGTAGCTGAAGACGACTGCCCCAACGCATACGGCGGCAGCCTGTCGCCAATCAATGCTGCCGCGACGCTGAAAAAGAATCGTGCCGAGTATGCCCGTGAACAAGAACGTGAAGAGCGCCGTGGCGCTAGCCTGATGAGGCGTGAGCCCGGCAAGCGCAACGAGCGCTGGAATAAGCAAAATGCCGCCGACGCCGACTGCCCCGATCAGCAAGCCGACGATTCCAGATGCAAGAAAGAGTTGCGCGCTCTCGAGGCTCAACGAACGCGCCTGATCAGCCTGCTAGCCCGCGACGAATGCCGTCAGGGTACCGGTGATAATCTTGTTGATAGAGCGCATCAACGTATATCCCAGGCTGTGATCGGCATCGGCGAGCGCAATCAGCTCATCGCCATTTATCGCCAGCGCGTTGCAAGACGACGTGGCAATGGCACTGGCAATTCGCTTATGCCCTGTTTCGACCAGCGCGCCCCAGCCAAATACGTCCCCGCTACCAATGATTTGACCGGCGTTTGCCTGACGATTGCCGACAGCGAGCGAAAACAGAATCGTGCCGTCAATCAGCACATAGAAAGTACGCGCAGGCTCGCCAACACCATAGACCTGCTTTCCGATCGGCAGTGAAACCGGTTTTGCGATGGCGAGAATACGCGCCCGCTGTTCGTCACTGAAGCGCGAAAAAAAACTGGTTCGCGCGAGGAATCCCTCGATGTCTTCATCAACCAGAGCGGGCGCTGACATGCGTGCTACTTTTTCCAGCCGACGATGCTGCGGAATTTTTCGAGCTCTTCGTCTTTCATGAACACCGTGTGTTCCTTTCCTGGATAGCGGCGATTTTTCACGTCGTCGATGTACTCGCCGTAACCCGCTTCAAGAATCGGTACGAGGTCGCGATAGATTTTTGAGTGGCGCGGCGTATGTTTTTCGTAAAGATGAAACAGGTCAGAGCCAATAATATGCACGCCATCCGACGTGTTGCCTGAGCCTAAGCTGATGACCGGAACAGAAAGCGTCTCGGCAAGATACTCAGATACTTCCGAGGTACACACTTCGGTCATGATCGAGAAGCATCCAGCGTCCACAAACGCCATCGCATCGTCGATCAATTCCTTGGCACGATCAGCTGTTTTGCCCTGCGCCGCAAAGCCACCCAATTGTGGCATGCGCATCGGACAGATACCGATGTGTCCCTGCACTGGAATGCCTGCCTTAACGATCGCCTCGATGTTTCTCGCGTGGTGGCGATTGCCTTCACATTTCATCACTTCAGCCCCGGCTTGGGCAACGTATTTTGCAGCATTCTCAACCGCCTGTTCTGGCGAAATGTGATAGCTCATGTAGGGCATATCGACCATCCGCAAACCATATTGCGAACCACGCTTCACGGCTTGCGCCATGAACATGACTTCCTCAAACGAAACAGAGGTAGTCGATTCATGGCCGAACAGCACCATGCCGCCGGTGTCACTAACGCACAGAATGTCAATGCCAAGCCGATCCGCAATAATCGCGTTTTCATAATCGTAAACGGCGAGTTGGACGATGGGCTCCTTGTTTTTCTTTTTCGCCATCAACATCGGAATCGTCATTTTCTTGCGTGGTTTTGGAGCGGGTGCTGCGGCGGCGTCGACCATTTGTGTTCCTTCAGAAATCGTTTGTGGGATGTGCTGCGTAAACATGAAGTACGCAATTTCTGCGCCATATCAAAACAGTGAATCACATCAGCTGGTTGTCCGGTTGTCACCACACAACAGCCGGCTTCATCCGTTTCGAAAAGGAACGCTAACTCCTCATTCGTTCCCGTTGGACTCTTCATCGCTGCGCGCTTTACGCAATAACCCCCAACGCTTTCTTCGCATCCAGAGTGCCTTGCGGCCGATTCCGAGCATGTTTGCCAGCTCGACTTCCGAGAGTTCGTTCTGAAACTTGAGAACGACCTGTTTAATGTACCCCTCAACCGACAAGGGGTTCTCAATCGGGTCGACAGGCGTAGCGGTGTTGGTGGTGGCAGAGATGAGTCCGTCTGCAAGATCCGAATACACCAGCAATTCGCCGTCCGCCAGAATGACTGCGCGCTCGATCAGATTTTGCAGCTCCCGCACATTACCGGGCCAATCGTAAACGCGGATGAAATCGCTGAATTCCGCGTCGAGCCCGGTGATTCGTTTGCCCAGCTTGTTGGCGTAATGGTCGATAAAATGACGCGTCAATAAATCAATATCGCGGTCTCTTTCCCGCAACGGCGGCACTTTCAATTCGAGCACGTTGAGTCGATAAAAGAGATCCTCGCGGAACTCACCGCGGGCAATGGCTTGCTTCAGGTCTTTGTTGGTGGCAGCAACGATACGCACATCGACGCGATGCACTTCCTTGGCGCCGACCGCACGCACCTGACGATCTTCAAGTACCCGCAGAAGCTTTACCTGCATCGCCATCGGCAGCTCGCCAATCTCGTCGAGGAACAGCGTGCCATTGTTAGCTTCTCTGATAAGTCCCTCGCTATTGCCAACCGCACCGGTGAACGCACCTTTGACGTGGCCGAACAGCTCGGACTCGACGAGCTCGGTGGGAATCGCGCCGCAGTTGACCACGACCAACGGGCCCTCTGCTCGAGGACTGTCATAGTGTAGCGCTTGTGCAACCAGCTCTTTGCCAGTGCCACTCTCGCCACTTATCAAGACGGTCGCGTCCGAAGACGCCACCTTGCGAACCATTGCCATTACACGAGAGATTTTGGGGTGCTCGCCCACCATCAACTTGCGGTCACGCGATTTTCGCAACGTCCGGCGCAGCACCGCGTTTTCTTGCCGCAGCCTGCGTTCATCAAGTGCGCGATTACAGGCATGCAGAAATTCGTCGTTGTTGAACGGCTTGATGATGTATTCGCTGGCACCCAACCGCAATGCAGCAATTGCACTCTCCATGGACGAAAAGCTGGTCATCAGGATGACAGGTACCGTCGTGTCGGTTTCCTTCGCACAGCGTATGACATCAAGACCGCTGTCTGCGCCGAGCCGCAAGTCGGTAATGACCAGATCAAATATATTTGCACCCAGCGCATCGCGCGCCTCGGCGACACCTGTCTTGTAGGTAACGTGGTAGGGGCCGTCGCCAAGCAGCAGCTCAATGCCTGCACGGATGCCAGCATCGTCATCAACCACCAGAATTTCCGATTTGCGGATCAAGGAACCGGTCATATTGCCTCTGGCGCTACAGTCGTTTTAGTGTGGGGCGGAAGGGTCACCACAAACACAGCGCCGCCTTCCGCGTGATTGTCCGCACGAATTGATCCGTGATGTTCATGGGCGATTTCATGGCTAATGGCAAGTCCCAGTCCAGTTCCTTCGCCGCTGGGCTTGGTGGTGAAAAATGGATCAAACACTCTAGTTAGTACCGTTGGCAGAAGTCCGGGGCCACTATCGCGTATTGCGATCTCGATTGAATACGGCAGGACGGTGCTTTTGACCCAGATCGAGCCAGCGCCATGCATCGCCTGCGCCGCATTCAAAAAAATATTGTGAAATATTTGATGGAGTTGATCCGCCTGACCAAACACCCATGCATCGGAATTGAGCTCATGATGTAGCTCGGTGCTTTCGCCGAGACTGTCATAACCAAACAGAGTCGCGGCCTCCTCTATGGCGAAATCAATCGGAAACGCGCTCGGCGCGATACTGCCAACACGCGCGAAACCGTTGAGTTTTCGGGTGATCGCAAGAATACGTCGAACGCTGGATGCGATGTTACGCAAGCCTTTTTCAAGCGTTTGTGGAGAATTTTCTTTCTTCGACTGCAACACCTGGAGAATGGAATGCACTGCTGCCAACGGGTTGCTGATTTCATGGCTCACGCTTGCCAGCATGAAACCAAGCGACGCAAGCCGGGCTGTTTGGGCGTGCGCCGACTCGAGATGATGCAAGTGCGTCTCGTCAACAACGATAACGCAAGCCCCTTGCGGCAATAAGCGCACCCAGATGCGCTCCTGAAGAGTCAGGATCGGCGAAACGATGCGACCAACGATCGCTTCCTGCTGGGTGAGCCAGCAGGGCTCCCCCTTTAGCACTGCGAAGTAGTCCGGAAACAGTTTGTCAAAAGCCCGCGAGCCAGCGGTTGGCAACTCACGCCCGGACGCGCGCATGGCGTCGTTGAGATACATCACGATGCCTGACTTGTCGACGACGATCACCGGCCAGGGAACACTGTCGGCGAATGGAATAAGCGTGCCGCGCAGATTGAGTGCCGGTTCGCCGCGCGGAGCGTGCTTGTCACCCTCGCTGGCGCGTGCGACCAAATCGTTGACCCAGCGGTTATCTTTGCGTGACATCGATTCTTCTACAAAAAAGACTGCTCGAGGCTGTGGCCGGAAGTAGCCCGCCGCGTTCATTCGCAGCACCACAAATTTGTATTCTCATCAACACGGCATGCGCGGTGTTACTTGAGTTGATGATAAAGCGTGTTTGCATGCATGTGTGCGCCAACAAAAATCTGAACTCGCCGACATCGCAGCTTTTTATTTACTTAATCGTTCGCAATCTTACAGTGTCGGCCGCGTAGATGCGCGGCGCGTGGCGTGGTGTTTTTATCGCGGCGCATCTGCGCAGATTCTTTGCGCCCGCTGTCGACCATCGACTCGGAGAATTTTTCATCGGCGTTTCGCGGTTCGGTGTTTCGATATGCGCGAAAATCGCACGCGACATATCGTCTGCGTTTCTTTTTGAAACGCAGATTGGCCTGCTAGCGTGACGCGGAGCGCGAAATACGCGCCGCGCCATTCGTGGCTTGCCCGATCCACAGTCGGGTGCGGTTCTTGCTGGTGAAAGATGCGGGTAAGGAATGACCGCTGATATTGCAGTTGTCGTACAAAAACGCAGGCCCGACTGAGAGCCCAGACGAGGAGAATGACCGATGGCGACTAAACCAAATGAAATGATGGAGCAGCTTGTTCGTGAATCAAGGAGTGAGCTTCAAGCTGGAAAATCCGTCACCCACAATCCCACGCGTAGGTCATTTCTGCGCAATTCTGTCGCGATGGCTGGCAGCGCCGGCGCGTTGGGCGTTGCAAGTGTAGGTGCAGATGCTGCGGCATTGGCGGTGCCTGAATCGAATAAACAAATGGGTCGGCCGTTGCCGCCCGATGAATACGGCATGCCGTCGAAATTTGAGGCCAAAGTAAAACGCCGCCGCAGCGATGTGCTGGTGAATAGACAGAATTTTTCCGACTGGAGCATGACGCCGCTGCAATCGACGCCTGGCATCGTGACGCCGAACGGACTTTTCTACGAGCGCCATCACAACGGTGTGCCCGATATCAACCCCGATACGCATGTGCTCGCCATCCACGGCATGGTGCGTAAACCGCTGCAATTGACGATGTCGGATTTGATGCGCTATCCGGCAGTATCAAAGTTCTACTTTATGGAGTGTTCCGGAAACGGACTCACCGATTGGCTCAAGCCTTCGTCAAAGACGGTACAGCAAACACATGGATTGTTGTCCTGCGCACAATGGACCGGCATACCGGTTTCGTGGTTGCTCGACGAAGCCGGGTTGCTGCCCGAAGTGAAATGGCTGATCGCCGAAGGCGCTGACGGCTCCGGACATTTACGCAGCATGCCTCTCGAAAAAATGCTCGACGATTGCATGATCGTCTACGCCATGAATGGCGAAATGTTACGGCCGGAAAACGGCTACCCATTGCGATTATTTGTGCCCGGCTGGGAAGGCAACGTCAGCGTCAAGTGGCTGCGCCGACTCAAGGCCGGCACAGAACCCTGGCATGTGCGCGGCGAGACTGCTCGCTACACCGACCCGATGCCCGACGGCAAGTGGCGCAAATTCAGCTTCGTCATGGAAGCAAAATCGGTTATCACGCGACCGTCAGGCGGCATGCAACTGCAGCGTGGCTTTAACGAGATTCAAGGATTTGCCTGGTCCGGTAACGGCAAGATCAAGGCCGTTGACGTGACGCTCGATGGCGGAAAAAATTGGCAGGAGGCGACCCTCGAAGAGCCGATCATTGACAAGTGCATGACCCGATTCAAGTTCAACTGGAAGTGGCAAGGCGGACCTGCCGTGATTGCGAGCCGCGCGGTGGACAGCACCGGCTATGTGCAGCCGACGGTGGAGGACATCAAAAAATCACGCGCCATTGTTGGCTTCGTGCAGCACCACAACGGCGTGTTTCCGTGGAATATCAGCGAATCAGGCGAGGTGACAAATGGTATCGGCTAAACGGTTGAAGTTGAATCTGCGTGTCGCGACACTCCTCGCCTGCGTAGCACTGCCCTGCACCATCTTGAACGCGGCACCTCCGAATACTTCGGGTGCTGCATTCGGGCGCGCCATCACCGAGCAGGATTTGGCGGCGTGGAATATCGACATCCGCACGCAGGACGGCTTGGGATTACCGGCAGGCAAAGGTGACGCGGTGCAAGGCAAAGTCGTTTATATCGCGCAATGTTTGGCCTGTCACGGCGAAGATGGCAAGGGCGGGCCAGTCTTCGGCACGATGGTCGGGGGTATTGGTTCATTCAAAACCAACGTGCGCGTCCTGACACCGGGAAGCATGTACCCGTACGCGCCGATCCTGTTCGACTACATTCGCCGCGCGATGCCGATGAATAATCCGCAGTCGCTCACCAGCGATGAAGTGTATGCGCTGTCTGCATACCTGCTCAATCTGAACGGCCTGATCGGCCCGACCGATGTGATGAACAGCAAGACGCTCGCGATGGTGAAAATGCCGAATAGGGACGGCTTCATTGTCGACGACCGACCAGATACACAAGCGAAGCGATGCATGAAGGATTGCAAGTAATTTTTCTTGCAACCGACAGGCATTGGTGTCACAACTGCGCTGATTCATTTCAACGCGCTGGGTGAATGGCAGTGGTGGTTTCAAACTCCAGTACTGGCGCGCGTCACAGGGCATTATTGGCTGGGGACGCGCGCCATTGTGTGACGATGACCAATGGGAACTATTATTTTCCATCGTTCCTGGAACGTGAGACAGGGTTTCGTCGCGCATGTGCGACGCTGCCGAGCGCCTGAAACCGTGGCAGCGCGTGTGGGCCCGTCGCACCACCAGTGGGCCAAGGCATTGATTCACCTTAGCCTACCCAACCTTTCGACGGGCTCAGGGCGAACGGTAGGAGTTTTCGGGAAGTTCCCCAATGGCAACAACGCTTGGGTTGCTCGCCGCTGCATTTGGCTGCCACGCTTTCACGAATGATCCAAACATGCAGCCTACGCCGACACCGATGTTGTCCAGCAAACCTCTTGCCATCGCCGCGCTGTTTTTGGGTGCTGCGGCCACCGCGTTCGGACCAATTTTCGTCAGAATTTCCGACACCAGCCCGGCAGCGAGCGCATTTTGGCGCATGGCGCTGGCCGTTCCGCTACTTTGGCTTTGGGTTCTCGCAGCCGAACGGAACAGCACCGCAATCGCATCCGCACAATGGAAACTGCTCATCCTTGCTGGTCTATTCTTCGCTGTTGATTTGGGCGTGTGGCATTGGTCAATTGTCCTTACCTCGGTGGCCAATGCATCGCTTGAACTCAATTTCGCGCCCATCTTCGTCACTATTGGCGCCTGGCTGTTTTTCGGTCAACGCGCTTCATCGCTGCACCTGATCGCGCTTTTCGTGACCCTAGCCGGCGCGAGCCTGCTGATTGGTCCCAACATTGGCAGCACTGGCACGGCCCTGCTCGGCGATGGATTCGGGGTTCTGGCCGGCCTCTTCTACGCGTGCTACATGCTGGCTATCAAGTCTGCCTCGGCGCGCGTATCAACCGCCCGGATCATGGCTGTCAGTACCACCGTGGCGGCGCTGCTGCTGGCCCCGTATGCGTTGATGACGGCCGAAAATCTGTTACCGCAGAGCACCAACGGCTGGCTGATCCTCGTATCACTTGCGTTGATAACCCATGTACTCGGCCAGAGTCTGATCGCGTACGGATTTGCACACCTCTCGGCATCCTTTTGCGCCGTAAGCCTGCTACTGCAGCCGGTGCTGGCCGCAATCTATGCGTGGCTGCTACTGGACGAGGGCATGGGGATCAATCAAATTGCGGGCGGCGTCATTGTCCTGCTGGGCATCTATCTCGCAAAACGAGGGAGCTGAACGGAAAACGCCGACCACTCGCCTTGGCGGCAGTGCGGCGTTAGCAGGAAATGTCTTGGAACGACGACGATGGCAGCCTGACTGATCTTTTCGGCGTGCAGAGGATGGTCAATTGTGAAAGTAAAACCTGACAAATCGAAAGGGATACTGAAATGATCAACGGTTCCTGCCTCTGTGGTGCAGTTCAATGGCGTTTCGACGCAACGCCCGAATCGGCCACCGCGTGCAATTGCACCGCATGTCGCCGTTATGGCGTACTGTGGATCTATGACTTTGAAGGTGAAGGTGTGCATGTCTCCGGTCCGACTCAAGCCTACATCCGCGGCACGGCGCTCGGGTTCCATTTCTGCGGCGCATGCGGCTGCATGGCATATTGGCGGGCGCTGCAATCTGACAAAGAAGGGTGCCGTCGCCTGGCCGTCAACGTACGGATGGCCGAACCGGACGCTGTCGCGCACCTTCCCATCGACCATTTCGACGGGCTTGTGAAATTTGAAGACCTGCCGCGCGACGGGAGATGTGTCGCAGACTATTGGTCTTGAGTCTAGTCATAACCAATTGCGTGTCGGACGCGGCCACCGACAACCAATTCTGGATAAGAATACGAACACAAGTATTGACGGGCATCTCAGAGCATTTTTGGCTGGAAAATGGCGTAGAATGGCCTTCTACGCTCTATGCGGCATCCACAGATGCGCGGGCGTGGTCGAGCTGAATCGCAAACCAATCTATCTGGCCGAAAGCGCATCTCGCGCCGAACAACGCAATGTCAACTAATGTTCCATAATTGCGTTTTACGGTAGCAATTGACTGTGGTAACTGGTGTCCCTCACAAACTTGATTCTGATTCATTACACTGGAGTATTTCTCATGAAAACAAGCTTTAAAGTCCTCCCACTGATCGCATCACTGGCAGCAGTGTCCGCATTCGCCCAAACGCCTGCCGAAATCACTCCGCCCGCCGGTAACAAGGCTGCGCTGACGCTCGTCGGTGTTGGCATGTTGGCTTACGAATGTAAGGCCGTTGCTGACAAACCAGGCACGTTCGCTTGGACGTTTGCCGGTCCTGATGCCAAATTGCTTGATGCAAACAAGAAAGAAGTCGGCAAATACTACGCAGGCCCAACTTGGGAAGCCAACGACGGTTCCAAAGTGACTGGCAAGCAACTCGCCGTCTCCCCTGGTCCTGCAGGAGCGATCCCATTGCAGTTGGTACAAGCCGCGCCGTCCACCGGCAAAGGCGCAATGACAGACGTAACCTA
>JANNRY010000213.1:0-8730 GCA_031401935.1 Betaproteobacteria bacterium
AAACAATACGTCGCGAACGCCAACAACGGTGGCATTGAACGGGTACTTTTGTAGGTCACCCCATCCAGCGGCGGCGCTCGTTCGTATCTACTTATGCCGTCCTCAAAAACCCGCCGCGCGCGCCGCACAGGTTGCGCCGGCAGAGAGTAAAATTTTGTATCTACTGCCAAGAGAGTCCCATGAATATCCTATCTAAGCGCTTTGCAACTGCCGCTTCGGGTTTTTTTGTCGCTATCGTGATTGGAGGCTGTGCCAGCGTAACGTCGCCGGATAATCGCTCGGCTGCCGCAGTCGTTGAAACCACTCCTGCAAGCGCAGTGCAGTGCACGGGTCTCAACGCCCTCTCGGATGCTGCTGCCGCTGCGAAGCTCGACATCGCAGAGTTGACACTTCGCCAATTACGCGTGCAGGCAAAAGTAGATAACGAGGGCGCTTGTGGGCTTTCCTATGACGCGCGCAACAAAATCATGGCGGCGTATCGCAAAACTTTCCGCAATCCGGATCGCGCGACATTCCGGTCCCCTGCCAAGGAGTGGGTGCGAACTTGGGATATGGATGAATTCGGGAGGATGCCGACCTCGACCGACATCCTGCGCGCCGAGTCGGACCGGAAAGCGTTGCTAAGTAACCGGACCGGTAGCGGCGTAGGCGAACAGGCGCGAAATCTGGCAGCGGGGATTTCGGCAAGTGGGTGGTCGTTTCTCGGCCCGGGCAATATTGGCGGTCGGCTTCGCGCAGTACTGATTGACCCCCGAGACCCCAACAGGATAATCGTTGGTGCTTCCACCGGTGGTATCTGGCTTTCGACCAATGCCGGCCAGTCATTTTCGGCAGTGGCAGATTTTCTGGGCAACATTGTCATCGGCACGATGGCGTTTGACCCCGTCAACCCGAATACGATTTATGCCGGAACCGGCGAGGGATCCACCGCCTATCAAGGTGTCGGTGTGTTCAAAAGTGTCGATAACGGCCTCACGTGGACATATCTAAATTCTACATCGACCGATACCAGCATCAATCCGTCAGGTTTGGATTGGTGGTACGTCAATCGTATCGCGGTCAGCCCAGCCAACCCGCAAATTGTTCTCGCGGGGACGACAACGGGCACTGTGACCGGCGGCACGACCGCGAACGGCAAGGTCTACCGCTCAACGAACGGCGGCATCTCTTGGTCCAAGGTGGGCGATTTTCAGGGGCTTGATGTCAAATTCGATCCCAATAATGCAGACAATGCCATCGTCGGATCCGATGATGGCTATGTTTATTATTCCAGCGATGCCGGTGTGAACTGGACGCGGAGCGCGCAGATTGTATCGACACCGGTCGGCCGTGGATCGCCGAGGTCTGCACGGATCGAACTAGATTATGCGAGGACTGCGCCCGGAACGGTTTATGCATCAGTAGATAACAACGCCGAATCCAGTACAACCAGCGTGCGTGGGCAGGTTTGGAAGTCGCTCGATGGGGGTGCGAATTGGGCCCTGCTTGCCGAACCCAAACATCTAAGTGAGCAAGGCGACTACGACAACGCCCTGTGGGTGTCGCCGATAGATGACAGGCATTTGATCGTCGGCGGATTGGATCTCCATCAGTCCTTCGATGGCGGTATTACCTTTGAGCGCATCAGCACCTGGCAGCAGGCAGGTGCTGGATTGGCGCAGCCGCATGCCGATCACCACATTATTGTGCACGCGCCAAACTACAGCGCGTCCAACCCGGTGGTGTATTTTGGCAATGACGGCGGTCTATACCGTTCAACGAATGTGTTCGTCGCAAGCGCCAATAGCAACTCGAGTTGGCAGAACCTGAATAATAATTTAGGTGTGACGCAGTTCTATGGCGGTGCTGGCAAACGCTCAGCCGGCGGCAGGATTATCGGCGGCACACAAGACAATGGGGCGTTGGCGTATACGGCTGGCACCAACTGGGAGCGCACGGCCGGCGGTGATGGCGGGTTTGCCGCAGTCGACCCGATCGACGACACCATTATTTACGGCGAATACGTGTACGCGTCGGTGCACCGCAAGGTTGGGCAAGCAAGCCGCCAGTTCATCTGCAATGGCATTACCGAAGCGTTGAAGGACGCCAGTGCCAACCAGCCGTATTGTGGGGCGACCAACGCAGAAACTGCCAGAGCCAACTTTATTGCGCCATTTATTATCGACCCGAACAATCGCGACCGCATGCTGGTCGGCGCGAATTCACTTTGGTTATCCGCCAACGTGCGCGTGGGTTCCCCAACGTGGAACGCGATCAAGCCACCCATTACCATCAATGGAGCAAGCACGTTCTACATCAACGCCATCGCGGTGTATGAACGCGATTCGAATGTCATCTGGGTGGGACACAACTCGCCGGGTCAGATATGGAAAACCGCCGATGGCCTGTCGGCATCTCCGACTTGGGTACAAGTCGGTAGCGGTATCTTGCCAAGTGGCACCGTATCGCGGGTCACCATTGATCCTGACAATCCCAATCGCGCCTGGGTCACCTACACCGGCTTCACCACCGGACGCATCTGGCAAACCAACGATGGCGGTGCGACTTGGCAAAATATTCACGGCAATTTGCCGAGTGTTTCGCTTCACGATATCAAGCGCCATCCAACGCAATCAAATTGGCTGTATGTCGCCGCCGCGAATGGCGTATACACCAGCGAAAACGGCGGGCAGACGTGGAGCACCACCAACGACGGACCGGCCAGTGTGCGGGTGCGCGAACTATTCTGGTATGACCAGACCACGCTGGTCGCGGTGACATACGGTCGCGGCATGTTTCGTACCACTGTTGCCGGTGCCGGCCCGGCCAATTATTCCGATATGTGGTGGGCGGGCACGGCTGAAAACGGCTGGGGCATGTCGATTCAGCAGCATGGCCAGATCCAGTTAAATGCGATCTACGTTTACGACAACGCGGGCAAGCCGATTTGGTATGTGTTGCCCGGTGGCATGTGGAACAGCGACTTCACAACCTACTCAGGGCCGATCTACCAGCCCGCATCGGCACCATTGAACAATTACAACGCCGCGCAGTTTCAGGTGGGCGCGCCAGTCGGCAATATCAGCATCAATTTCACCAGCAACTCGACTGCAGTGCTGCAATATGTAATCAACGGCGTATCCGGCCAAAAATCGATCCAGCGTCAAGTGTTTGGCCGTGGTACCTCGCCCATTACCGTTGGCGACATGTGGTGGGGCGGCACTGCACAGAATGGTTGGGGAATCAGCATTACGCAGCAGGCAGGCATTCTGTTTGGCGCGTGGTATACGTACGGCCTTGACGGCAAGGCCACGTGGTATGTGATGACCGACGGCACATGGACTGGCAATACATATACCGGAAATTTCTTTAGCACCACCAGCTCGCCTTGGCTTGGCGCGATTTACACGCCGAACCAGCTCCAGGTGGTGCCTGCCGGAACACTCACGCTAAATTTTAGTGACGCAAATACCGCGACGATGACGTACGCCTTCAATGCCGGGCCGTTCGCAGGCACCACCCAAACCAAGCCCATCGTGCGGCAGCCGTACTAGCATGCGATCACAAGGCTGCGAGCTATGCGATGGTGACGGCGGCGAACTGATTGTTCAGCGTGACAAGTGGCGAGTGGTACGGGTGCCGGGTGCTGATGGTGCGGCATATCCGGGCTTCTGTCGTGTCGTCTGGAACGAGCACGTAAAAGAGCTTACCGACCTCATTGAAGCGGACCGGAAAATCTTTATGGACGCGGTGTTCACGCTGGAAACTGCGTTGAGACAGGTATTGCAGCCCGAAAAAATGAACATCGCCAGCCTCGGTAATCTGACGCCACATCTGCACTGGCACGTCATTCCGCGATACCGCACCGACCCGGCTTTCCCCAAACCGGTTTGGGCGATATCTACGCCAGCAGCGCCAAGCCTTGATACACTTGACGTTAAGGAAAAAATATCCTCCGCCCACACCAGTCAGCAATGGGTGTCGGCGGTAAGCCGCGCATTCGCAACAAACTGACACTCGTCCTGCCAATTGGCTTGGCGAAATGACTGCTTTCAGTGCCTAACATGCACAATCGCGAATCGGGATGGGATCGCAAGGAGATTTGAATGGTATTGCAAGTTTCGCCCAACACAAACCCTGGTTCGTTGTTTTTCTCTGACGCGCGTTCCTGCAAAGATTGGCTGAAGTCGATCCCGCTGACAAACGTGCCGCAGGCGCAGCAAAAAATTGTTGACGCGCTGCGCAATCTGAATCGGGACGCCAACGTCGTCGCGCTGGAACGATTAACCTGCATGGAGCTTCTGCGCGACAAGGTCGCCTATCTGCTCACCGAACAACGCACACGTTACGCCGGGAAAACCATTCCGCTTTCGCATGGCGATATCGCCGCCTGGAATGTTTCTAGCACCCTGATTACGGAAATGGAAGCGGGCTACCGGCGCTGCTGGGCCGACGCCACGCTTGAAGACGCGCCCCTGTTTGCCCATGGTGCGCTGATCATCCAGCGCATCATCAGATACATCGGTCTGCAAATGCTGATTGCGGGATTCATCTATCGCCGCTTTGATCCGGCCTTGTGGATGCGCCTGCACATGCAATGGATCGAGGCCGAGACCCGGCAGCTGAGCGGTAAGCGCGTCAAGGATTCTATCGGCGCAATCGATGGCAACTCGACCGTTGAACAAGCCTACACGGCGGTGCTGCTCGGGCAAGCCGCCAATATCCATGAACTCTCTCCGCGACAGATTGATTTTGTTGACGCCGTCTTGAAGCGATTTGGCCACAAAGTAACTATCGCGCGCGCTGGGACCGCGAATCCGCAGGGCTTAGTCTGTGCAGTCGATCTGCTCTCAAACGCAGGCGCTGGTTTTCACCTCCCAACGGTCGACGCAGAGCACGTGCGCACCTTGACGGTGGAAGATTTGTCGAAATCATTGCGGCGACGAATGAAGAAACTCGCAGAGGGAGAGGACCCGACGGCACTCGATCTGCCTGCCGAGTGGAGCGTGGCGGATGCGCAAATTCAGCTAGCGCGACTGCACCGTATCTGGTGCGAAGGCACCAGTGCGCGCCCACCGGCAACGGTGCCGAGCGAAAAAGACGCCATTCTTACATTCGGCATCACCGAAACGCATTTCTTTGTTTCGGGCAATCCATTCCAGCAACCTGGTGTAAAGAGCGAATTAACACGCCAGGAAATGGCTGACATCGAGATGTTCGGCAAAGTCTCTGAATCAACCATTCGTGCGCGCTACGCGGATTTCAACTACGGCACCGAGACTTGGGGAGTCGTCGATGAAAGCCGCGGACACGTGCGCCTGCTGCGACCTTCGAATTCGGCGCACGGTATTGCCATCGGCAAACTGGTCGGCATCAAAATCGGCACGCAGGAGAATTTTTTCCTCGGTGTGGTGCGCGAGTTGGTGGAAGAACTCAACGGCAGTATTTTTGCCACGATCTCGATGTTGCCGGGCAAACCGGAGGCAACCACGGTGCGCTCATCCGACACGCGCAGTCGTGTGCCAAATTATGTGCAGGGATTTCGCCTGCCGCCGATGGAAGCGCTCAAGATTCCGGAAACACTCTTGGTGCCATCGAACCTTTCCCACTTAGGGCGAGGTATCGATATTTTTCATCAGGGACACGGCAGCCCGAAGGAAGTAAAAGTGGCCGAATTTATAGAGCGCGGACTCGATTTTGATCGGATAACGATTGGTTAGTGCGATGGCGAGTAACGGTTAATCGTGATCAGAGTAGTTTTACTAAACACTAGTACTGGCGCGGGTTTCAGAGCATTATTGACCGTAAGGGTCCGCCAAATGGCGTTCTATGCAGAATTATGCTGAGAAATCAATTTGTGCGATTTTCAAGCGCATCGATCACCAGCGCCGCAGTATTGAAGCCCGCTTGCTCAAAAATTTCCACCATGCAGGTCGGTGAAGTCACATTCACCTCCGTGAGGTACTCGCCGATGATGTCGAGGCCGACGATGGTGAGGCCGTCGGTCTTCAGTTGTGGCGCTAGCGTCTCGGCAATTTCCCGGTCGCGCGGCGAAAGTGGCTGAGCAACACCGCGCCCTCCGGCCGCCAGATTGCCACGCGTTTCACCTTCTTTCGGAATGCGTGCCAGACAAAACGGTACCGGCTTGCCGTCGATCACCAGCACACGTTTGTCGCCTTTGGTGATTTCCGGAATGTAGCGTTGCGCCATCACTGAAACTGTTCCATCGACGGTTTGCACTTCAAGGATGGCATTGCGATTTGGGTCATCTGCCCGCACGCGGAAAATTGAAGTTCCGCCCATGCCGTCGAGTTTCTTCACGATCACGTCTTTGTGCAGGTCGATAAAGCTCTGCAGACGCGGCATCTCGCTCGTCACCATCGTCGGTACGGTGAATTGCGCAAACTTGGCGATGGCTAATTTTTCGTTGTAGTTGCGTAAAGATGCAGCGCGATTGACAACCCGTGCTCCTTGATCTTCGGCGAGGCTCAGTAGCAACGTAGCGTACAAATACTCAGCATCAAACGGCGGATCTTTTCGCATCAGCACGGCGTCGAAGTCCGACAACGGCATTTCTGTTTCGCTGGCAACCTGGAACCAGTGATCGTTGTCATTGCTAACCTTGAGATGCGAAGCTTTCGCCAACGCGCGACCGTCAAGCAACACAATGTGGCGCGCTTCGAACGCATACACCTCATGGCCGCGCTTGGCCGCTTCGCGCATCATGAAGACCGATGAATCTTTGTAGGCCTTGAGTTTGGCGAGCGGATCGACGATGAAAGCTATACGCATGATTTTTTATTTCAGTCAGCTGCCACGGCAATGGACGCTGATTCCGTTTTAACCGGCGCAAGCTTTTCCAACTCCCGGGACGCAGCCAGCATCGCCAGCCTCGCCACCACGCCATACGTATAAAAGCGATTCGGCGGCGCATCCGGGAAGCCGGAACAATCTGGTGAATGGCAGTCGGTTTCAAACGCCAGCGGCACAAAACTCATCCCGCGCGAATTCAGATTTTCGTCCACGCCGCGCTCAGTATTGACGCGATAGAAACCACCGACCACAAACGCATCCATCATGTACACGACAGGTTCGGCGACGGCACCGTTCAGGTTTTCCAGCGTATGCACGCCTTCCTGAATGATGACTTCGTTCACTTCCAGACCTTCCTTCACTACCGCCATCTTGTTGCGCTCTTTGCGGTTCAGCCCGCGCACATCATCTGGCGAACGCGCTGTCAAAATGCCCATGCCGTACGTTCCCGCATCAGCTTTCACAATGACGAACGGTTTTTCAGTAATGCCGTATTCCTTGTACTTGGCACTGACCTCACCGAGCACCGCCTCGACGTTTGCCGCCAGACATTCCTCACCTTCGTGAGCTGAGAAATTCACCTTGCCGCATTGACTGAAGATCGGATTGATGAACCACGGGTCGATACCGATTAGCTTGGCGAATTCTTCGGCCACGCTGTCGTAGGCGTGGAAGTGCAGGGTCTTGCGACGTGTCGTCCAGCCCGCATGCAACGGCGGAACCACAGGCTGCGAAAGGCCTTTCAGAATTTCCGGCACGCCTGCTGAGAGATCGTTATTCAGTAGCACCGCACAAGGGTCAAACCCCTCAAGCATCAGCTTGTTGCCCACGCGCTTGATCGGTTCCAACGTGAGCTTGTCCCCATTGGGCAAATCGAGCACCGTCGGCGCGGTGATTTCTGGCAACAGCGAACCGATTCGTACATCGAGCCCAGCGCCAATCAGAATTTTCTGGATCGCGGCGACGTTGGTGAGATAGAAAAGATTGCGCGTGTGGTTTTCAGGAATCAGCAGGAAGCGCTGCTTGTCCGGACACACGCGCTGCACCGCAGACATGGCCGCCTGAATGCATAGCGGCATGAATTCCGGATTCAGATTATTGAAACCGCCAGGAAACAGATTGGTATCGACCGGGGCCAGCTTGAAGCCGGAGTTGCGTAAGTCAACCGACGTGTAGAACGGTGGCAGCTCGGTCATCCATTTGGTGCGGAACCAGCGTTCGATGCTCGGCCGCGCATCGAGAATTTTCTTTTCCAGTTCCAGAAGTGGGCCGGTGAGCGAGGTAGTGAGATGTGGGACCATATTGATCAGTTGGAAGCCGCAAAGCTTGTTAGGTGTGGGTCAACGTGAGTCGATTCAAGAGCGCTCAAGTTTACGCTCAATGCCTGAAAATATCGTGACAGTCTCCATTGCCAGTGACCGCACTCCCCGATGATAAAATTCGGCGTGAAATGGCCCCTTCATTCGCAGCAATCTAAGGATTAACGCAAAGTATGCACATCCATATCCTCGGTATCTGCGGCACCTTTATGGGTGGGCTCGCGGTGCTTGCGCGCGAAGCAGGGCATACGGTCACCGGCTGTGACGAAAATGTCTATCCGCCGATGTCCATGCAATTGGAAGCAGCGGGCATTCACCTGCATCAGGGATTCGACGCCGAACAGGTCGATGCATTCGAGGCCGACTTGTACGTGGTCGGCAACTTCATGACCCGTGGCATGCCAGTGATTGAAGAGATACTGAATCGCAGCCTGCCCTATATTTCCGGTCCGCAATGGCTGGGTGAAAACCTGTTGCAAGGCAAATGGGTGCTTGCTGTTGCAGGCACGCATGGCAAGACCAGTACCAGCGCGATGCTGGCGTGGATACTCGAACACTGCGGTCTCGCGCCGGGATTTCTCATCGGTGGCGTACCAAAGAATTTTGGTATCTCGGCGCG
>JANNRY010000214.1:0-2796 GCA_031401935.1 Betaproteobacteria bacterium
TGCAGCGTCTTCGGCGCGTTGCTCTGCAACTCACGATTGAATCGTGCCATGTCGGCCAGCATCGGTGCGGGAGCACAGTCGATCAGCTTGTCTGCCGTTTCGATGCGCGAGGCCAGCGACGGCTTCAGTGGACCTAAATCAATGCCGTGCGGCAGGGCTTTTAAGGATTCGAGAGTGGTGCCTTCGCGATTGCCGCTCTTTTTCAGCATGCCGTCAATGATGTGTTTTAGTTCAGGCATTGCTGTGAATTCGCGGCCCAGTTTTGTTGCCAATTTTGCGCCGACGCCGGAAAATATTTCCCAGTCGTAGCGTTCATCTTCCGGTCGCGCCCAGAAGGCTTCGTTGTAGCGCGTGACGTTACGCACGGCAAAGGCATTGAAGATGAGATCGTAGTGATCGTGATTGAGTGCTGAGGTGGGTGGCAGAATCAAGTCGGCGTGGCGCGTTGTTTCGTTCATATAGATGTCGATCGATATCATGAAATCGAGCGATTCAAAGGCGCGATCAAGTTGTCGTCCATTTGGTGTCGATAGCACAGGATTACCACAGGTGGTGATGAGGCCGTGAATCTGACCTTCGCCAGGGGTAAGGATTTCTTCGGCGAGGGCAGCGACGGGTAGTTCCCCGCCGGACTCCGGCAGGCTGCTGACGCGCGACTTCCATTGCGCGTAATGGCCAGGACGGGTGCCGGGGCCAGTGATGGGGATCACTGGATTGGTCGGCATGGTGCCGCCTTCGCGATCAAGATTGCCGGTAACAATGTTGAGCAATTGCACCAGCCATTGCGCGACAGTGCCGAATGGTTGAATGCAGGCACCGATGCGGCCATACGCAATCGCAGTGCGCGACTTGGCAAAATCATGGGCGATGCGTTTGATCTCGCTCGCAGCGATACCGGTCGCCGCTGCTGCAATTTCAGGCGTCACATGCGCGATGGCGTCGAGTGCTTGATCGAGATTTTTCAGCGGAAGGGCTGGGTTAGGTTTAATCAGTCCATCTGCGCGAATGACGTTGAGCATCGCCATCAATAGTGCGGCGTCAGTGCTGGGCCGAATGAAATGATGTTCGCTCGCGATCTCTGCGGTCTCAGTACGGCGCGGATCGATAACGACAACTTTGCCGCCGCGTGATCGAATCGCTTTGAGACGTTTGGCAACATCGGGCACCGTCATCATGCTGCCGTTTGATGCAATCGGATTGCCGCCGAGGATCAGAAAATAATCGGTACGGTCGAGGTCGGGAATCGGGATCATGAATTGATGGCCGAACATCAGCAGCGACGTGAGTTGCTGCGGCAATTGATCAACCGATGATGCACTGAAGGCGCTGCGGGTTTTCAGTAGTCTCGCGAATTGCTGGATGCCGAGCAAGTGGCCGAGGTTGTGTACCGATGGATTGCCAGCGTAAAACGCCATCGCATTGTTACCGTGTTGCGTGATCAGTGCCGCGATGCGTTCGGCGGCGAATTCAAACGCTTCATCCCAGCTGATCTCACTCCAATCTTTGCCGGTGCGTTTCATTGGACGACGCAGACGATCAACGTCTTCGTGAATGTCCTTCAATGCGACTGCTTTCGGGCAAATATGGCCGCGACTGAATGGATCGGCGTCGTCACCGCGTATGGAAACGATTTTTTCGCCGTCGATCTTGAATTCGAGTCCGCAAATGGCTTCGCAGAGATTACAGGCGCGATATTCGGTCCTCAGTTTTTGCTCGCTCATATTCCACCCACTAAATGTTCGATCAGAATTTTGCCGCCAATTAGTATCAACACGATACCCCCGAAAATCTCCGCCCGCTTGGCCATCGATTTTCCCAGCCGCGCGCCGAACCAGACCGCAGGCAGGCACAGCAGGAACGTCACCAGACCGATGACTGTCACCGTTTCAACAAGGCTTATCTCCAGCAAGGAAAAACTGATACCAACGGCGAACGCATCGAGGCTGGTGGCAATGCCAAGGACCATAAGCTTGCGGTTGGCGAAGGGCGAGGCGACGGTTTCTTCGCCCGCATTTCTTGATTCAATAATCATCTTGATGCCAAGGCCACTGAGCAGGACGAATGCAATCCAGTGGTCGTAAGCGGCGAGTGCGTTGGTGAACAACGCTCCAAGCAAATAGCCGCCTAGTGGCATCACGGCCTGAAAGACGCCGAAAAACATCGCCATCTTCAACGCGTCCTGCCATCTCAACAACTTTACCGAAAGTCCGCTGGCAATGGCGACCGCGACGGCATCCATCGCGAGGCCCAGCGCGGTGGCCAGCGTTGTCGCAAACATGCTAATAATTCAGCGTAAACGCGCCTGGCGCAATGCTTAGCGTGGCGACTGCGCCATAAGGCAGCGTGAGCTTTTTCGCGACGTGGCCAAACGGCAAACCGGTGAGCACGGGAATCGGTAACAGCTCACGCATGGTTTCAACGATGTGTTCCATCGCGTAAGGGAAACGATCAGGCTCGGGCATGCAATCAGAAAAATCTGCCAAAATCAGCGCCTTTTGTTTTTGCAAAATACCCGCATGAAAAAGCTGCAGGAGCATGCGCTCAATAGCATACGGCGCTTCACCAATTTCTTCCAAATACAAAATACCGCCCTCGATATTCGGCAAGTAAGGCGTGCCGACCAGATGCGTGAGCAATGACAGATTGCTGCCCCAAAGTGGACCGCTAATTGTGCGGGGTCGATAAGTAAAGCTGTCGTTGAACGGCCCGGCACTGACTGGTTCGCCGGCCAGCGCGGGCCAGCAATGTACTTCCATGAATGCGTGGTCGGCTTTGGCTTCTGGTGAATCTTCCGCA
>JANNRY010000215.1:0-3978 GCA_031401935.1 Betaproteobacteria bacterium
GTATGAGAACGAACCCGACAATCTGGGCTGGTGGGACAACATGGTCGGCCCACGCAAACCGGTCGATACCAATAAATTTTTCGTTATCGGCGTGAATAACCTGGGGCTCCTGCTTCGGCTCGACCGGGCCACTGTCGATCAATCCCGACACCGCTCGCGCGTACAGCGCAGATTTTCCGCTTGTCACGGTGGAGGACTGGGTCGATTCGCATGTGCGTCTGATCCAACATTTGGGCATCACCAAACTCGCCGCCGTGATGGGTGGCTCGCTCGGCGGCATGCAGGCGATGTGCTGGGCCTATCGGTATCCTGACCGCGTCGCCAACGCACTTGTGATCGCCGCCGCACCCAATCTTTCGGCACAAAACATCGCCTTTAATGAAGTCGCGCGTCAGGCAATTTTGACCGATCCTGATTTTCACGAAGGCCATTTCGCTGAACATCACATCGTGCCCAAACGCGGCCTTACCGTCGCACGCATGATCGGCCACATCACCTATATTTCGGACGACCAGATGGAAGCCAAATTCGGCCGCGATCTGCGCGCTGGCTTGAAATATTCGTTCGATTCAGAATTCCAGATTGAATCCTATTTACGGTACCAGGGCGAGAAATTTTCCGGCTACTACGATGCCAACACCTATTTGCGCGTCACCAAGGCCCTCGATTACTTCGATCCCGCGCGCGAACACGGCGGCAATTTAGCCTTGGCACTTAAACCGGCAACGGCCAGATTTCTGGTGATTTCGTTCACCACCGACTGGCGTTTTTCACCGGTGCGCTCGCGCGAGATCGTCAAAGCGCTGCTAAGCGAAAAGAAAAACGTGACCTACGCTGAGATCGAGGCGCCGCATGGGCACGATGCATTTTTACTCGATGATGCGCAGTATCTTGGTGTGGTGCGGGCGTTTCTCGCGAAGGCAGCAACATGATCACGCGCAAAGATTTCGAAGCGATCTCCAACTGGATCAAGCCCGCATCCTCAGTGCTGGATCTGGGTTGCGGCGACGGCGAGTTGCTCGTTCACCTGAAGGAATCGCGCAAAATCACCGGCTATGGCATCGAGAACGACGACGCTGGTATTCTCGCTTGCGTATCAAACGGCGTGAACGTCATTCAATCGAACCTTGAATCGGGATTGAAAGAGGTCGGCGACGGCGCGTTCGATTATGTGATCCTTTCGCAGACCTTGCAGGCAATGAAACGCACCGAAGCGGTCATTGACGAAATGCTTCGCGTCGGCACGGAAGCCATCGTCAGCTTTCCCAATTTCGGCTACTGGCAACACCGCTGGCAACTTCTCAAGGGCCGCATGCCGGTCTCGGATGCGCTGCCATACGCGTGGCACAACACGCCGAACGTACATATGTGTACGGTGGCCGATTTCGATGCGTTTTGCGCACGCAAAAATTTGCGGGTGCTCAATCGACTGGTAATGAATGGCGAGCACGAGCAGACGCTGCTGCCGAATCTGATGGGGACGCTGGCGCTTTATCGGTTGGCGAAGTAGTGATGGTCGTCGGCAACATCCAAGGTTAGCGCTGAGCTTGCGAAGCCCAACACTTTCTCGTCTTGCTGTGCGCCAGCAAAAGGAGCATAGGCGCTCTACCGACGCGTTGACCTAAAGCAGCGCGACAATCCGCGAGGCAAGCGAGGAGTGCTCACGGTCATTAGCCTCGAAACATGGGAATTCATCCGATCGATCATTAATAGATACTTTTCACTAAGCATCTGTAAATAATGCATTTAATCCGATATCTTAATAGATACATTAATAGTTATGCGTCATGAGCCATAGCAATCATCAAATCGTATTCGAGCCAGCTCGACTAGCGGATTACTCGGACGCGAGTCTCATTGAAGAGATTCGTCGCGTCGCTGCACATATTGGCAACGGAAAGTTCACGGTTGTGGAGTTTCAGAAGCTATCTCGGGTTGGCACCACCACGCTTCGTCGACGCTTTGGTAGTTGGTCAGCCGCGCTATGCGCTGCCGGGCTTGAGCACCTTTACAGCGCCCCTACTCAAGCGACCAAATCTCGCACTCTTGGTCGAACGCTCGGCAAAGCGGAATTGGTCGAGGAACTTCAGCGTGTAGCGACCATCATTGGCCGTTCATCACTTACTACGGAGGATCTCAAAGCGAATTCCATCGTCGGTCTCGCGTCATTTCGCAATCGGTTTGGCTCACTGAAAGCGGCATTTCACGCCGCAGGCCTGAGCGAGTCGGCGCACGGGAGGCGTTATGCAGACGAAGAGTGTTTCGAGAACTTGTTGGGTGTTTGGACACACTTCGGTCGCCCACCCATGTATCGGGAAATGGGTTCGCCCCCATCTACGGTCGGCGGGAAAGCATACGTGAAGCGCTGGGGTACCTGGAACAAGGCCCTCCACGCGTTTGCCGCGCGCGTAAAGGCCGATGACACGGCGATGAACTCTCCCCAATTACCAGCGTCTTCGCTCCCTGTCCCGAAGCAATCTTCGGCGCTCAGACCAGAAGATCGTCGGGACATCCCGCTGGGCCTCCGTTGGAAAGTCCTCAGTCGCGACCGCTTCCGCTGTGTGAGATGCGGCAGTTCTCCAGCTACATCGCTTGAGTGCAAGCTGCATGTCGACCACGACAATCCATTCTCAAAAGGCGGCAAGACCGCCTTAGAAAACCTTCGAACTCTTTGCTCGGAATGCAATCTTGGCAAGGGAGCGCGCATTGAACGTGACGCATAACACATCGCTCAAGTGAGTTCCCTTCGGTTGCGGGACGCCGCAAAAGGGCGGTGCCCTTTAGCTTGGACGATATTGCCTTCAACATTTGACGACGACACGTACAGAAATCACGGCGGCGATGCAATGACGGAAGAAACATAGTCATTTCGAGCGTAGCGAGAAATCTGCTGTGGCACTAATTCGTAAAACAGCGGATTTCTCGCTACGCTCGAAATGACAACGCGATTACGACGCGACACTCTCCTCCAGCTTTTGCTGCACCTCAAACCACTTCCACTCCACGTCCGCCAGCAGGGTCACGACTTCGCCCTGTCGCTTCAGCATTTCCTGCAAGCGCGGTTTGCTTTCTTCGGCATAAGCTTCTTCCGTGGCGAGCCATTGCACGATGTTGTCGCGTTCGGATGTAAGGGTTTTCATTTCTGTTTCCAGCTTGGCCAGTTTTTGCTCAAGCGGCTTCCTTGCGTTGGCCACACTTTGGCGCGACGCGGCTTGCTGGCGCTTCTGGTCCTTGCGATCCGCGGGCGGCGCTTCTGGCTTGGGTTTGGCAGCAACCTCCAGCACTGGCGCGGCAACTGGCGCACTTTTGGCCTGTGAGCCGCGCCGTTGCTGGGCCTGCTGTTTTTTCACATACTCTTTGGCCCACTGCTTGTAATCGTCCAGATCGCCGTCGAATTCAGCGACGTTGCCATCTGCAACAAGCCACAATTGATCGGTGGTCGCTTTCAATAGATGCCGGTCATGCGCCACTACCACCAGCGTGCCGTCGAATTCCTGCAACGCTTCGGCCACCGCTTCCCGCATTTCGATATCGAGGTGATTGGTCGGCTCATCGAGCAACAACAGGTTCGGTTTTTGCCAGACGATCAGTGCCAGTGCAAGCCGGGCTTTCTCGCCACCTGAGAACGGCGCGATGCTGGCGTCGGCCTGCTGGCCACGGAAATCAAAGCCGCCGAGAAAATTGCGGAATTCCTGCTCACGCGTGCCGGGGTCGAGCCGCTTCATATGCTGCAAAGGCGATTCCTGTGTGCGCAGTTGTTCGACCTGATGCTGCGCGAAGTAGCCGATCTTGAGTCCCTGCCCTTCGTAACGGCCGCCGCCCTGCAACGCCAGCGTACCGGCCAGCGATTTCACCAGCGTGGATTTGCCGGCACCGTTCGGACCGAGCAGGCCGATCTTGTCGCCGTAAAACAAACGCCACTCAACGTTTGGCAGGATGGTTTTGCTCTCGTAGCCCAGCTTTGCCTCTTTCAAATGG
>JANNRY010000216.1:0-11806 GCA_031401935.1 Betaproteobacteria bacterium
GGCGAACGCGCCGTGAGCGCAGTCGGCCGGCAGTGGATTACACTGTCGGTCGATATGAGCCAGGAAGATCCCGATTCCGACGAGGCGCTCATGCTGCGTTATCAGGCCGGTGACGCGGCGGCGTTCGATCGGCTTTATGCCCGCCACCGCGGCGGGCTGTTCCGCTTCATGCTGCGGCAGTGCCGCTCGCGCGCTCGGGTCGAGGAACTGTTCCAGGACGTATGGATGAACCTGATCCAGGCGAAAGACCGCTACCGCGTCGAGGCGCAGTTCCGCACATGGCTTTACACCATGGCGCACAACAAGTTGATGGATTATTTTCGCGGCAACGTGCGCGCGGAAGCAGTGCTGTATGAAGTCAAGGATGACGACGGCGAAGTTGCAACCAATGACGGCGTCGCCAGTCGTACTCTGGAGCCGCTGGTGCAGGCGGAATCGCGCCAGCAAGGTGACGCAATATTGCGATTGTTGACCGCACTGCCCGCGCCGCAGCGGGAAGCCTTCCTGCTGTATGAAGAGGGTGGATTGAGTATCGAAGAAATCGCGCTGGCGACGGGTGTATCGTTTGAGGCAGCAAAGAGCCGCCTGCGATATGCAGTTGCGAAGCTGCGCGAGGGATTGGTTGAATACGTATGAGTGAACGCAAACAAAACAGCATGGACGATAGCGAGTTTGATCGCGAGCTCGCGTTGACCTCGCGTGCTTACAAAAGCGCTGAGTCCGATTTGCCGCCGCCCGCAATGGATGATGCCATTCGTGCTGCTGCGCGGCGCGCGGTGAAGTCGCAGCCCCATCCGGTTGGCAAGTCGTGGATTGCCCGTTACTCGGCGCCACTCTCGGCAGCAGCATTGGTGATGCTCACGGTATCAATCGGGTTCGTCGCGATGGAGGAGCGGCCAGAGCTGGCGCCGGCGCGTTTGACTGAGGGTGTCAGGCCAGGCGTGACCACGCCGGCCGCAGCCGCAATGGGTGCGCCTGAAACTGCGGCACCGGAAGTCGTGCAATCACCGGTCGGTGTGCCTATGGCACCGACTCCCGAGAAGAAGGCTATGCGCGAACGTTCAGCTTATGCCGCGCAGGAGCGGCTTACATCTCCCAAAACTGATTCAGCACAGCGTCCAAATGAGGTTGCCGTCGCTGCGCCGGTAGCGGTCGGCAAAACGACACCGACATTCGTTGCGGATCCCGCACCGGTTGCGGACACCCGGCGTGAAAAGCGCGCTGAAAATGCTGAATTATCGAAACAGGAAATGTCGCCGGAAAAGCAAGCAATTGGCAGTATTACAGGCGCGGGCCTGTCCGCGAGAAACGATGCACCCAGACCCGCGCAAAAAGTCGCGGCACCGGCATCCGCTGCTGCGATGATCGCGCCTTCGGTGACGTCGCGAAGTGCGGCGACACCGCAGGCATATGCACCACCAGCGCCACCAGCGCCGCTTGCGTCGATGGCAGACACGGCCGACGAGCCACCGGAAAAATGGCTGAAGCGCATATTGGAACTGAAGCAGGTAGGCAAGACACGTGAATCTGACGAGGAGCTTGCAAAATTCCGCAAGCGCTATCCCGATTATGTGTTACCGGAAGCGTTGAAGGCGCAGAAGTAAAAAACGGCGCGCCGCCATGGGCAGCGCGCCGTGTTGACAAAAAGAGGCAGGCTTAAAGGGCGACGCGAAACGACGCCTCGGTTTTGGCTTGCACGTCTTCGAGCGTCACGCCCGGATGCAGTTCAATCAGTGAAAGTCCCACGAGCGGATTAACTTCAAAGACGCAGAGATCAGTGATGATGAGATTCACCACGCCTTTGCCGGTTAGGGGCAAGGAACAGGTCTTGAGAATCTTTGATGCGCCGTCTTTGGAGGTATGTTCCATCAGCACCACCACACGCTTTACCCCCGACACGAGATCCATCGCGCCGCCGGGGCCTTTGACCATCTTGCCCGGCACCATCCAGTTGGCGAGGTCGCCGTTCTCGGCCACTTCAAGCCCGCCAAGAATAGAAAGATCGATGTGGCCACCGCGAATCATGCCAAAGGAATCGGCGCTGGAGAAAAAACTGGATCCGGGAATGGTGGTGATCGTTTGCTTGCCGGCATTGATGAGATCCGGGTCGATGGCATCTTCGGTCGGGAACGGACCAATTCCCATCAGACCGTTTTCTGACTGTAAATTTACCGTGATGCCCGCCGGGATGTAATTGGCCACCAACGTCGGGATGCCGATACCAAGGTTAACGTAGTAGCCGTCACGCAACTCCTTGGCGGCGCGTTTTGCCATGAGATCGCGGATCGGCGAATCTTTCTTCGACGGTGCACCGCCGGATACGGTACGAAACTCGATACGCTTTTCAAATTTCGCGCCCTGAATAATACGGTCGATGAAAATTCCGGGCGTGTGTATTTGATCCGGGTCGAGTTCGCCCACTTCCACAAGATGCTCCACCTCGGCAACCGTCACCTTGCCGCAGGTGGCAATCATGGGGTTGAAGTTGCGCGAAGTCTTGCGGTAGACCAGATTGCCTGCCTTGTCACCCTTCCAGGCTTTGACAATCGCGAGATCGGCATGGATCGCTTCCTCCAGCACGTATTCCTTGCCGTCAAAATTGTGCGTATGTTTGTCTTCGGCGAGCTTGGTGCCGAACGCGGTGCGCGTGTAAAAGCCGGGGATCCCGGCACCGCCCGCGCGGAATTTTTCAGCCAGCGTGCCTTGCGGGACCAGTTGCAGATCGAGTTCACCCGCCAGCACCTGGCGCTCGAATTCCTTGTTTTCGCCGACGTAAGAGGCGATGACTTTTTTCACCTGGCGCGTCTTGAGCAGCAATCCCATGCCGAAGTCGTCCACGCCCGCGTTGTTGCCTGCGATGGTCAGTCCTTTGGTGCCGCTCTCCACGAGTGCTGCGATGAGGTTTTCCGGAATACCGCACAGACCGAAACCGCCGGCCGCGATGGTCATATCGTCTTTTAGAAGTCCGGCCAAGGCCGATTTTGCGTCTGCGAATACTTTGCTCATGATCTGCTCCAGTAAATAAAATCTAGCGATGGCAATCAAGTATTGCGCGCTCTAAGTCCTTCTCCCCTGGGAGAAGGGTTGGGATGAGGGGTATTACAGCCTGCACCACCCCTCACCCTAGCCCTCTCCCAAGGGAGAGGGAATAATAGCTAACGCTATTCAATCGCCTAATAATTTTCTTGCGCTGACTAGACACAAGCACTGGCGGACTTCGCAGAGAATTTTCGGCCTGCAAGCCGCGCCGATGCTGGTGTTTCGTCAATCGAGCGCACCACCCAATAATTTCGAATCCGTTTTATTTTTGATCGCAGCCATTATCGCCGCTTTCGCGCCAGCGCTCATCGTCGCCAGCGACATCGACGCCACATCGCGTTTGTCCAGCACTTGTGTTTCCAGATACGGGACGTGAATGAATCCCGCACGCGCGCCGCTTTTCGTTTCGGCAATGTGATGCAGCACGCCGTAGATCAAATGGTTGCACACGAACGTGCCAGCGGTATTGGAAACGTCCGCCGGAACGCCTGCCTTCGTCATCGCAGCGACCATCGCCTTGATCGGCACGGTACAGAAATAGGCGGCGGGTCCGTCGGCACGAATTGGCTCATCGATTAGCTGATGGCCTGCGTTATTGGCGATGCGCGCATCGTTCACATTGATCGCGATGCGCTCGACGCTCATGCAGGTGCGGCCCCCGGCCTGGCCGAAGCACAGCACGATTGATGGTTTGAGTTTATCGATAGCTTTGGTAGCGACGGCAATTGCCTTGCCGAATTCTGTCGGCACGCGCAGCTTCTCCAATCGATAGCCGGCGATGGCATCCGGTAGGCCTTTGACGATTTCCCATGAAGGATTGGTGCGTTCGCCACCGAACGGCGTGAAGCCTGTGACGAGTACACATCGAGTCGATTTCTGCGTCATGGCTACGATGCAGCGCGCAACATTTCCACGTGCGGGATACCGTCCTCGATATACATATCCGAAGCGGTCTTGAAGCCGAAGCCCTGATAGAACTTTTCCAGCCGCTGCTGCGCGCCGATACGATTGGGCTGGCCGGGATACAGGCTCTCGTGCCTCCGCACGGCTTCTGCCATCAGTACCTTGCCGAATCCCTGCAAACGAAACGTGCGAGGCGTCACGACGCGGCCGATTGAAGGCTCGGCAAATTTCACACCGGCGTCCACGATGCGGCAATAAGCGACGAGTTCGCGGTCGTTTCCGGCTGCCAGCTCTCGCGTTTCGCCATGCCATCCCAGCAAATGCCACGAATGAAAATCCGCGCCATCGTTATCCTGAAAGGGACAATTCTGCTCCATCACAAATACATCGACGCGAGCATACGATACTGCGTACCAGTCACGGATGGGCAGATCGTCAAACCGGGCGAATTGCCACTGCAGCGATTCCATTCTGTACCCGCAACAGCTATGTTGATTTGGCCAAATGCAACCAAGTCTCCACGACCGAATCCGGATTCAGCGACATGGATTCAATGCCTTCTTTCATCAGCCATTCCGCCAGATCAGGGAAGTCGCTGGGCCCTTGGCCGCAAATGCCGACATATTTTTTTTCTTTGCGGCAAGCCTGAATCGCCATGCTCAACATGCGTTTTACGGCGGGATCGCGTTCGTCGAATGAATCCATCACCAAGCCTGAGTCGCGATCAAGCGCTAGCGTGAGCTGCGTCATGTCGTTGGAGCCAATCGAGAAGCCGTCGAAGCGTTTCAAAAATTCATCGGCAAGAATTGCATTGGACGGAATCTCGCACATCATCACAATGCGCAGGCCGTTCTTGCCACGCTCAAGGCCGAAGCCTTTCATGATTTCCAGCACGGCATCCGCTTCCTTGAGCGTGCGTACAAATGGCACCATCAATTCCACATTGGTCAGGCCCATGGTGTCGCGCACCATTTTCATCGCTTCACATTCGAGCTTGAAGCAATCGCGGAAAGATGTCGCGATATAGCGCGATGCGCCACGAAAACCAATCATCGGATTTTCTTCTGTCGGCTCGTACCGCGGGCCGCCGATGAGATTGCGATATTCGTTTGATTTGAAATCCGAGAGGCGAACGATGACTTTCTTCGGCCAGAACGCTGCGCCGATGGTGGCCACACCCTCAATCATTTTCTTCACATAAAAGTCGACCGGGCTGTCGTAGCCGCGCGAGCGTTTGGCGACTTGCTCCTTCAAATCCATCGGCAGGCGTTCGTATTCGAGGCATGCTTTCGGATGGATGCCGATGGTGTTGGAGATGATGAATTCGAGTCGGGCCAATCCCACGCCATCGTTCGGTAGCTGCGCGAAATCAAACGCCAGTTCTGGATTGCCGACGTTCATGGAAATCTTCACCGGGATTTCCGGCATGTTATCGAGTGCAATCGTTTGCACTTCAAAGCCAACCTTACCGCGATAGATGTTGCCGGTATCGCCTTCACAACAACTAACGGTGAGGTCTTCGCCTTCAACGACAACATCGGTCGCATTCTCACAACCGACGACGGCCGGCACGCCGAGTTCGCGGGCGATAATGGCGGCATGACAAGTACGACCGCCCCGATTGGTGACGATGGCGGCAGCGCGCTTCATGACCGGTTCCCAATTCGGATCGGTCATGTCAGTAACAATGACATCGCCATCTTTGAACAGTCCGATTTCCGACACACTATTGATGACTCGCGCGGGACCCTGCCCGACTTTGCCGCCGATGGCGCGGCCTTCGGCGATCTTGTTGCCCGCCGCCGTCATGCGATATCGCGTGAGCGAATCGGTTTTTGATTCTTGCGACTTCACGGTTTCAGGACGCGCCTGCAAAATATAGATCTTGCCGTCACAGCCGTCCGCATTTCCCTCTTTCGCCCACTCGATATCCATCGGGCGACCATAATGCGCCTCAATCGAGACGGCATATTTTGCAAGCTCTTCAACTTCTGCATCGGTAAGCGAAAACCGCTCGCGTTCGGCAGGCGCAACAGGTTTCGTTTCGACTGATTTCCCTGCTGACGCGGAAGAGCCAAAAATCATCTTTTCGGCCTTGGTACCCAGTCCACGGCGCAACACCGCAGGTTTGCCGTTCTTCAAGCACAACTTTGAAACGTAAAACTCGTCGGGATTGACAGCGCCCTGTACCACCATTTCGCCCAGACCGTAGCTAGATGTAATGAACACGACCTCGCGAAAACCGCTTTCGGTATCCAACGTAAACATGACGCCCGCCGCGCCAGTATCGGAGCGCACCATGCGCTGCACGCCTGCGCTCAAGGCAACATCGGCATGCGTAAAGTCCTTGTGAACCCGATACGAAATGGCGCGATCATTGTAGAGCGACGCAAACACGTGTTTGGTCGCTTCCAGCACGTTGTCGATACCCTTGATGTTGAGGTAGGTTTCTTGTTGGCCGGCGAACGATGCATCGGGCAAATCCTCCGCGGTAGCAGAGGACCGGACAGCAAATGACGCGTTTGGGTCGTCTTTCGTTAGTTCAGCGTAGGCGTCGCGAATTTGCTTTTCCAATGCGGGCTGGAATGGTGCCTCAATGATGAGTTCGCGCACCATTGCGCCGGTTTTGGCCAAAGCAACGAGGTCTTCTACATCCAGCGCGATAACCGCGTCGTTGATTTTTGCCGTGAGCCCGTTGTGATTCAAAAAATCCCGAAACGCCTCGGCTGTGGTCGCAAAACCACCCGGAACCCTTACCCCGGCTTGCCCAAGCTGGCTGATCAACTCGCCAAGCGAGGAGTTCTTGCCGCCGACGGTAGCAACATCGTCCATTCGGAGTGCGGATAATGGCAGTACCAGAGGCAGAACAGGCGCAGAAGAATTGGACATGATGGCGGCAGGAGAATATTGGGATAAAGGATGGGGAAAACAGAAACGGCAGGGCAAAATGTTGCAGTGCAGAATAAGGATAGAATTATAGCCGAGCATTCGCTTGCAATCTTCACAACACCCAGCGCCAACGAGACCCGCCATGCCTGACCGCCGTACCGCCTTTTTTATCTCCGACCGCACCGGTATTACCGTTGAAATGCTCGGTAATTCCTTGCTTACCCAGTTCGATGTGGTCGAATTTCGACGCATTACCTTGCCGTTTATCGACAATCTGGAGAAAGCGCAGGACGCACTCGTTCAGATCAAAGCCGCCCACATGGAATCGGGGATGCGGCCTTTGGTGTTCACGTCGCTCATGGCCGATGATCTGCGCGAAGAAATCGCCAAAGCGGACGCGATGGTGCTGGATATGTTCGAGCGTTTTATCGTGCCGATGGAAGCTGAACTCAAAGTGAAATCGGCGCATGCGGTTGGCCGCAGCCACTCTGCGGGGAATTTTGCAGACTATAACCAGCGCATCGAGGCCGTGAATTACACGATGGCCCACGACGATGGCGTGACTAACCGCAATCTCGATCAGGCGGACCTCATTCTGGTCGGCGTTTCGCGCAGCGGCAAAACGCCAACCTGCCTTTACCTTGCGTTGCAATTCGGCATCAAGGCGGCCAACTATCCGTTGATCCCGGAAGACCTTGAGAAACTGAAGCTGCCGCCTGCGTTGTTGCCTCTCAAGCACAAAGTCTGGGGGCTCACGATTATCCCTGAGCGTCTCCAACAGATCCGCCAGGAACGCAAACCCGACAGCAAATATGCCGCACTGGAAAATTGCAAATGGGAAGTTAACACCGCAGAAACCCTGATGAAGAATGCCGGCATTTCGTATTTGAATTCCACCACCAAGAGCATCGAGGAACTGGCAACGATAATCCTGCATGAGGCGCAACTGGCGCGGCGGGTCTATTAGCGCCACAAGCAGCTTACCTCAGCTGAAACCGCGACAGTAGCGCCGCTGCAACAGAAGCAAGCCTGCACGTGGTTTGACGCCGCTTCTTTCTTGTTTCGCACCCCCAGTTGTGCCATGATTTCGGCTGGCAAATCATCAGTACCGTGAGTCAGCGTTCTGAAAGCTGGCCCAGCAACATAATAATTCTAATTTTTACCCCTCCGAGGAGCTTCATATGTCATTCAAGAAACGTGTCATTCCCGCACTTGTTGCGTCAGCAATGCTTGTTGGTGCGCCATCTGCCCACGCGGTCAAATTCAGCGGTGTCTTTGTATTCGGTGATTCACTGTCGGATGCTGGTTTTTTCCGGCCCTTTCTGGTCGCCATCGGCACGCCTGCAGGCACCGCAGCAGGATTAGGCCGTTTCACCACAAACCCGGGTCCGGTCTGGGCAGAGTTGATCGCGCAGACCTATGGCGGAAATGCCGCACCATCCAACGCGGGCGGTGGCATGTATGCGCAAGGCGGCGCGCGTGCGCAGGGTGATTCCTCCTCCACGCCGCCCGGTTTTGCACAGCGCCCGGTTACCACGCAGATCAACGAATATCTGGCCTCATCGGGTGGAAGTGCCGATCCACGCGCGCTTTACGCGGTGTGGGCGGGTGCCAATGATATTTTCCAGAACTTTGCCGGCATCGCTGGTGGCACAGTCAATCCGACCACCGTCATCAACACGGCAGCGGGAACTGAAATTGCACAGATCGCACGCCTGCGAGCGGCCGGCGCACGCTACATCATGGTCTTCAATCTGCCTGACCTTGGCAGCACGCCAGCATTCTCACCTCTTGTGGTTGGCGCAGCGGGCAGTGCGGCGGCCACCTCACTGTCGCTCGGCTACAACGCGACGCTGTTTGGTGGACTGGCCGGCACAAAGGTCATTCCCGTTGATACATTCACGTTGTTTGCGGACGTGAAGACGAACGCCGCCGCATTCGGCTTTACGAACACCACCGGTGTTGCCTGTAACGCGACCCCGCCAGCGGGATTGATTGCCTGCGGCCCGGGCAATCTCGTGTCGGCAAGCGCGGCAACGTCATATCTGTTCGCCGATAGCGTGCACCCCACCACGGGCTCGCATGCGATCGTGGCTGATTTCGTCAAATCGCTAATCGACGGCCCGAATACTTACTCAACGATGGTCGAAGTGCCAATGTCGTCGCGTGCCGCACACATCCGCACGCTCGATGAGGGGCTTCGTACCGGACAAGCGGCAGAAGTCGGCAAAGTTGTCGCGTTTGCAGCAGGCGATGGCGGCAAATCCGACATCTCGCTAAATCCCTTGTCTCCACAATCGAACACCAAGAACCGCGCCGGGTCAGTTGGCGTGTCAATGCGTGCGTCTGATGTGTTGACAGTAGGCGTTGCAGCAGGAAAATCGAATGCGGATACCAGCCTTGGTTCAGCAGGTAAATTTGATCTCGACGAGACCGCAATTTCGATATTCGCATCGCTCAAATCAGACGGCTTCTACGGCAGCTTCACCGGCACTTCGTCTGACCTGAAATTCAAGAGCGTGCAACGTGTGGTGAAGCTTGGCCCCGTCACCCGCGTCGCGTCCGCCAGCACCAAGGGCTCCAACATTTCATCGGCATTCGCGCTGGGATACGACTTCAACATGGGCCGGTTGTCTGCGGGCCCATTCGCATCGTTCACGTCGCAGTCCATTGACGTCGCAGGCTTCACTGAATCCGGCGCCGGCTCGGCTGATTTGAATATTTTCCAGCAGGAACGCAAATCGCGCGTCACCAGCTTTGGCGTGCGCGCATCCGTCGATTTCGGCAACTGGACGCCTTATGCACGCGTGTCGATGGACAAGGAACGTTCCAACAATGATCGTTTCGTGTCGGCCAATCCAGTGTCGGTTGCAGCGGGCCTGTCGTATGACATCCCCGGCTACAAAGGTGATGATTCCTGGGTGACTGGTGTGGTCGGCATCCGCGGCAAAATCACCGACAGACTCGGTGTTTCGCTGGCGTTTTCGAAAGTGTCGAGCAAGCAGAACGTAAGTCAGGATGCCGTTTCTGCGGGGCTTACGTTTGGCTTCTAAACGAAGCTAAATTAGCTCGCGTCCAAAGGCCGCACGGTTGAACATCGTGCGGCCTTTTTCATTTCTTGCCCGTCCGCCGCCCCCGACCATGCGATGATGTTGCTGTGAAACGCATCTACACCGCCGCAAACCTCGCCGACGCCCATCTTGTGCGCGACCTTCTCCAACAGGCCGGTATCGCCGCGCATATTTTTAACGAGTACGCGATGGCGGCAATGGGCGATGTCCCGATGGGTTCAGCCTATCCACAAGTCTGGATAGCGCAGTTACACCAGGAGCAGCATGCGCGTGCGGTAATCACTGACTACGAAAAAAAGCCGATGTCGTCGGCCAATAAAATTTGTGCCCCATGCGGCGAGGCCAGCCCGGGAGAGTTTGAGCTTTGCTGGAATTGCGGGAAGCCGCTGGCGAATCTGGGCTAACCCTAACCCCACCTCAACTTCATCGCCATAACAATAGTGACCAACGCCAGCGTCAAGATATTGGCGATGATGATTGGCCAAATCGCCAGCAGCCATCCGTACACCAGCCAGCAAAGTATGCCGATGGTGAGAATGGCGTACATACCCATTGAAATATCCCGCGCCGAGCGCGAACGCCAGACTTTCAATACCTGCGGCAAATAGGCGATGGTGGTGCAGAAGGCGGCGAGCGCGCCCAACCAATCGGTGGTCGTCATGTTTTCAATGAGAACGGGGTGAAGTTGGTATCGCGGTCATAGTAGTCCTCGGCTTCAGCTTTCTTTAGCGCCTTCACGATGCGTAGGGTCAGTGGCAGCATTACAACTTCCACCATGACTTTCAGCAGCCATTGCGCGGCCATAATCTTTAGCAGCAAATCGTTACCCCAGATGCCGTAGAACGCGATGGGATAAAACAGCATTGAGTCCACGCCTTCGCCGAATATTGTTGAGACCACGAAGCGCCAACCCATGCGCTTGCCGCCGCTGGCCAGCTTCATTCTGGCGAGTACAAACGAATTGACGAATTCGCCGCAAAAGTAAGCAATCATCGATGCCATCACAATGCGTGGCGTTTGACCGAACACGGTCTCGTATGCGGCCTGATTGGGCCAGCCGGGTGCCGCTGGCAAGGCCACCACGACGCTGGCCATGAGTGCTGCGAACGCCATTGCGCCGAAGCCTGTCCAGATCACTTTCCGCGCACGCGCGTAGCCGTAGACCTCGGTGAGGATGTCGCCAAACACGTAGCTAAGCGGGAAGAACAAGACGCCTGCACCAAACGCGAATGTGGACACGCCTAGCCATTCAAGCCACGGCGTGTTGATCTGCGCCGCCTTGGCCGGGCCGATGAGGTTGGAACACAGGTACACCACGACAAAAGCCACCATCACCAATTCAAAGAATCGGTAATTGCGAACCATCGTCGGCGTTTCAGGTGGAGTGGGTGTCAAGATGAAATCTCGTCAGAGGGCACAATTGGTTGGCGCGGTTGCCTACATGCTACCAAGACGCTGACGCACCAGCTCAAAAAGGCAGATCGCTCCTGCTGCTGCCGCGTTGAGCGATTCTATTTTGCCGGGCATTGGGATGGTCACACGATGGGTCGCGCCATTTGCGATCGCGGTCGATAACCCGGCGCCTTCGTTGCCGATCAGAAAAACGGTGGGCTTCTGCAGATTGATGGCACACAACGGCGTTGAATGTTCGCTTTGCGCAACGAGCGCGAGGGATTGACCTTGAAAGCGGCTGATGAAATCGGCCAGATCAACGCCTTCATCGATGTTGAGCGAAAAATGCGCGCCCTGCGCGGCCCGCAGCACTTTCGGCGCCCAGGCGAACGCGCAAGTTTTTGAAAGCGCAACATGCCGCACTCCCGCTGCAGCGGCACTGCGCAACATCGAGCCAACATTTCCCGGGTCCTGCACGTCTTCAAGTGCAAGCACGACATCAGCGGATTTGG
>JANNRY010000217.1:0-15184 GCA_031401935.1 Betaproteobacteria bacterium
CAACACGCAATTTTTCCATACGCGCACGGAGTTTCTTCACCATCTTGTCCGCGACGCCTTCCTGCACCAGCAATCGCGAACCCGCGCAACATACCTGCCCCTGATTGAACCAGATCGCATCGACCACGCCTTCAACCGCGCTATCAAGGTCCGCATCATCAAACACCATAAACGGCGATTTGCCGCCAAGTTCGAGTGAGAGTTTTTTGTGGGTACCTGCGGTGGCTTTGCGGATAATGCGGCCGACATCGGTGGAGCCGGTGAAGGCGATCTTGTCCACGTCCGGGTGATCAACCATCGCGCCACCGGTGCGACCGTCGCCCGTGATGATATTGACCACGCCAGGTGGCAGGCCGACGCTGGCGCAAATTTCGGCGAACAAAAGTGCGGTGAGCGACGTAAATTCAGCGGGCTTCAACACGACGGTATTGCCCATCGCAATAGCCGGCGCGATTTTCCATGAGAGCATCAGCAGCGGAAAGTTCCACGGGATGATTTGCGCGATGACGCCGAGCGATTGATGATCGGGCAGTTCCTTGTCCATCAACTGCGCCCAGCCTGCGTGGTAATAAAAATGGCGGGCGACGAGCGGAATATCAATATCACGCGTCTCGCGGATCGGCTTCCCGTTGTCCATCGTTTCGAGCACGGCAAACAGGCGTGAATGTTTCTGGATTTGCCGCGCGATGGCGTACAGGTAGCGGGCGCGAACGTGGCCAGGCGTGACGCTCCACGATGGGTAGGCTTTGCGGGCGGCTTTGACGGCGGCGTTCACGTCTGATGTTGTTGCCTGTGCAATGCTGCCCAATTTTTTTCCAGTTGCCGGATTGGTGGAATCGAACCACTCTTTGCCGGATGGGTTTTTCCACTCGTTATTGATGAAAAGCTGGAATTTGGCGTTGTGCTCGGCGATCCAGTCGAGCGCAGGTTTGGCGGCTTCGGGGGCGGCGCCGTAGGCGAGGGTTTTGGTGAGTTCTGCGACTTTCATTTGTTCTTTCTCTCTCAATTAATTGTCATTCCCGCGTAGGCAGGAATTCAGCGACTTTTTCACCTTGCTACATTGGATCACCGCCTAAGCGGAGACGACGAATCACATAAATTTTCTTTTCTTGAATATGCGTATGTCCACTAAATCAAGAGAAAACCACTCGCCATTTGTACGTTTCTTTTCAAATCGACTATGCCAGTATCTTTCGATGCCTTCAGGATCATCGGTTCTGATCGTATGAACCACATCAGGTTTGTTTGGCAGTTCCAATGGAATCTCTCGATGTCTACGCGGAACCGAAGATGTTCTACCAATCTTGTAGTGCTTTCCAAGTTTCATCATGTAAACAAACCCGTCACTAAACGCGTCACCTGATGGAACACTTCTATCCTCAACGTCCTCGTCAAGCGGTGGGAGTAACTCAAAAATATCATCTAAACCAGGCGTAGCGCTCGCGAATTTTCGAAGCAATTCGGTTCGCTGAATTTTGTTACCAAGCCGATCAAAAACAGTATGTGAAGGAAATGTACCGTCAGTAACTCGCTCCATCCTAATTTCAGCACTACTCGGGAGTCGTCCGTATTTGCGTGTAAGTGCTGCTAGTTTCGATAGGAGTAGGTCAGCGTCAAGCGCTTCATTCATTTTGTTTGGCCGAAAACCAGCCTCGGCTAACGCATCACTCCATCGTAACCAAAGCCGTCCACGCCAAGAAGCAGGAGTAATTCCAGTTAGTCGAGCAAACTGTTCTTGCCCTGGAGCCTTACCAGCATTCTTTTTTGCAACGCTTTGAATGGCCGAAACAATCTCTTGGCGATCCACTCTTCGCTATCCTAGCGGCTGATACTGCATCGATGCATAGCGCCCATACGCAAAATGCTCCAACTGCCGCTCGATGTCATTCACAAGCGCGGAAGCACCCAAGCGGAACAGGTGCGGCTGCATCCACTCATCCCCCAGCTCTTCTTTCATCAAGATCAACCAATCCAGCGCCTGTTTGGCGGTGCGTATTCCGCCTGCTGGTTTGAAGCCGACTTTGACGCCCGTCTGCTCATGGTATTGGCGCACCGCACGCACCATCACGAGTGAACCTGCGATGGTGGCGTTGGTCGGCTCTTTTCCGGTGGAGGTTTTGATAAAGTCCGAACCGGCCTGCATGCAAACGATGCTGGCGCGCATGATGTTTTTCAGTGTGCCCAGTTCACCAGTAGCGATGATGGCTTTCATGTGTGCCGGGCCGCAGGCGCCACGGAAGGCTTTGACTTCATCGTACAACGCGCGCCAGTCGCCGTTGAGCACGTGTTCGCGGGAGATAACAATATCGATTTCGGATGCGCCGTCTTTCACGCTGGCTTCGATTTCTGCGATCTTCTGCGGGAATGGATTGAGACCTGCCGGGAAACCGGTGGAAACCGCCGCGACGGGAATGCCCGAGCCTTGCAGTGCTTCAACGGCCGTTGCGACGAAGTGGTGATAGACGCAGACGGCACCGGTGGCGAGTTTGTCGGGGTAGCCAACGTAACGCAGCAACTCATCGCGTATCGGTTGGCGCGCTTTGGCGCAGAGTCGCTTCACGGTGCCGACGGTGTCGTCTCCACTGAGGGTGGTGAGATCGATGGTTTTTACGGCGTGGATCAGCCACGCTGCCTGATGTTCTTTCTTGACGGTGCGGCGTGTAGACATGGTGCCAGCACGGCGTTCTACCGCACTACGATTGACGCGAACGTCTTTGACCGGACCGAGATCGAATTTGGTACCGGGGTTGCGGTCACCATCCTGGTGGATGCTCGATTGGTTGACTGGGAGCAGGGATACCTTTGCCATAGCGATCTCTATCGTGCGAAATGGAAGGAAGATTATACGCCGCACCTGTAAAAGCGCGCCCTCGTCTCCACCTACCGGCGACGACATTTGCATGCTAAATTATGGGCATGTTTTCATTTCCAATCCAACCACAAGATCAGGCAAACACATGACACGGCGCACGATGGTTCTTCTCTTCTTTGCCCTGCTCGCTGCATCGCCTTTGATGTGGATGAGCGTGGACCCGAATGCAGGCCACACGCTGCTTTCAATCACGAACGGATCAAAATCGTCATCGTTGAATAATCATTTTCGCTGACGCGCTGTAACGGCATCAATGTGCCCGGTTTGATTGACCGCTGGTTGCGTGACACATCAACATCAGGAATCTTCAGTAGCCGCAGCGATCACTTGTTTGATAATTGCAAAACTGAATCCCCGCGCTTGCAGATAACGAATCTGCTTTGATTTTTCGTCGGCGGATTCGGCAATTCTTCCGAATTTTCTTGTCCACAACGCACTTGCGCGCTCTTGCTCGCTATCTTTCAGCGTAGACATCACCGCGCTGACCTGTTCCTCGGCAACGCCTTTTTGCCTTAGCGTATGCGCGACGCGTTGCGCGCCGTACTTTGCACCAAGACGTCGAGAAGTAGATTCAGCAAAGCGGGTTTCATTCAGGAAACCCTGTGCGTGACACCAATCGGCGGCGGCTTCAACATCGGCTTTATCGAACTCGGCGGAGGTAAGCTTGCTGATGAATTCAGCGCGGGGATAATCGCGTCGAGACAGTATCCTGAGCGCCGCCGAAACGAGCGCCTTGTTTTCGGGCTTGGGCGCTACTTCGGGTGCGTCGTCGCTAAGATTATCCACACGAGCCCATGACTAGCAGGCTGCTAAGCCGCCAACTCGCAATATTCAACAATTGCCGTTGGCGCAGGAATAAGCCGGCCATCTTCGCAAAGCGCGTCCAAGTGATGCACGATCGCGTCGTGCATGTTGGCTTCAACTTCATCAATGGACGCGCCAGTTTTCATAAAGCCGGGCAAATCCGGCACGTATGCACAAAAACGGTTTTCTGATTTCTCAATCACGACGGCGTAGCGCATGGCGTTATTCCTTTTGCGTTTTTTACGACTACTACGTTAATTGTCCAGGTTTAGTGATGACGCGAAAACAACCAGCCCAGACTCTGACAATGCGAACACACCATTCGATGCTGCCATCCCGTTGCCTCGCACGTCGGACATTTTTGCCACATATTTTTTGAGTCGGTGCTGGCGAATTTACCGGTGCAGGGAATGCCGGCGCGTGGACGACCGCATGGTTGGCTGATCGCGCTTTCCGAGAACGAAAAGGCGGCGCAGCGAGTGCAGACCGCAACAGGATGTTCGCGCTGGGGGCGCGAGTGCAGGCGTGATTGCAGGCTTGAGCGCGAACCCCGACGCAGAAGATGGGGAGCCCGTGTTTGTTGTTTCAATGTTTCCAGAAAAAAGTTGACGTGCATGACAAATTCCAATCTATCTAATCTACTCAAGCGAAAAAAGGGCCGCTCTCGCTCAATACCTTGAATCCGAACGGCCCAACCATCGACTGTTTGCAGTGGAACCAGCGATTATTCTTCGACTTCTTCGCTAGCGTCACTGCCGCCACCAACATTCGCACCGACACCGACGGCGGCGCGAATTTTGGCTTCGATTTCTCGTGCCATTTCGGGATTTTCTTTCAGGAATTTGCGGGTGTTGTCCTTGCCTTGACCAATTTTTTCGCCTTTGTAGGCGTACCACGCGCCGGATTTATCGACGATCTTGTGGATTACACCAAGCTCAATAATTTCACCTTCGCGTGAAATGCCTTCGCCATAAAGAATATCGAATTCCGCAATACGAAACGGTGGTGCCACTTTATTCTTCACAACCTTCACGCGGGTTTCAGAACCGATGACTTCATCGCCATTTTTGATGGCACCGATGCGGCGGATATCGATACGGACCGACGCATAAAATTTGAGCGCATTGCCGCCAGTGGTGGTTTCGGGGCTGCCGAACATGACACCGATCTTCATGCGGATCTGGTTGATAAAAATAACCAGCGTGTTGGATCGCTTGATATTGGCGGTAAGTTTGCGCAGCGCTTGCGACATCAGGCGCGCCTGCAGGCCGGGCAACTGGTCACCCATTTCGCCTTCGATCTCGGCACGCGGGGTCAAGGCCGCAACTGAATCGATCACAACGATATCCACTGAGCCAGAACGCACCAGCATGTCAGCGATTTCGAGTGCCTGCTCGCCGTTATCGGGCTGTGAAATCAACAGATCATTGATGTTGACACCGAGCTTGCTGGCATATTGCGGATCGAGTGCGTGTTCGGCATCGATGAAGGCAGCGGTGCCACCGGTCTTTTGCATTTCGGCAATGACTTGCAGGGTGAGCGTGGTTTTGCCGGATGACTCCGGGCCGTAGATTTCCACAACGCGGCCACGCGGCAAACCACCGATGCCCAATGCGATATCGAGCCCAAGTGAGCCAGTCGATACGGCGATGATGTCCGGGATACAACCGGCCTCACCCATTTTCATGATCGAGCCTTTGCCAAACTGCTTTTCGATTTGCGAAAGCGCAGCGGCCAAGGCCTTCGATTTGTTTTCGTCCATAAAGCCTTCTTTCATCATGTTCATGGCGGTCTCCGGTAATTTAGGCGTCTCTCGCAAAGCTTAAAATACGAGTGGTTCGACGCGGATCTATACAAAAATACATGGCTGTATTTCCGTACAGTACCGGAACTTTTGGGGGTTTGCAACAACTTTTTTGCGATTACTGCGGTTGCGCAAAAAAACCAAATAAATCAGACGAGATTATGCAGTAACTGTTTAAGCGCGTGCGCGACGGTCTGCTGTCGCACTGACGCGCGGTCACCGCTGAAATGGCAAACCTCTGAAATAATTGGCTTTTTTGGAAATTTCCAGGCGAACCAAACAGTGCCAACCGGCTTGCCAGGCATGCCGCCTTCCGGCCCGGCGATGCCCGTCACCGCCACCGCCACTTGCGCTCGTGAGCTGGAAATTGCACCTTCAACCATGTCGTGCGCGGTCTCGGCTGACACCGCGCCGTAATCGACCAGTGATTCGCGTTTCACGCCGAGCAGATCGACTTTGGCTTCGTAGGAATACGTGACGAAGCCGCGATCAAACCATGCCGAGGAGCCGGCGATACGCGTGATCGCCTCGGCAATGCCGCCGCCTGTGCACGATTCAGCGGTCGCCATCATGAGGCCGCGCGCTTTCAATGCCTCGCCAACTTTTGCGCTCAGTGCGGTGATGTCATCGTCATTCATGGCATGTAGGGTCTGTGAATTTCAAGAAAGGAAGATGCAAGTTTAGCTGTGGTTGGAGCCGAGACTGAGCCAACGTGTCAGTTTAATTTGGCGTCTTAGCGTGCTGTACCGGTTGCACGCGCTGCCAGTAGCCATAGCGTGGCGTGAAGCCAAAGCGACGATAAACGTTGATGGCGGTTTCATTGGTTTGATCCACTTGCAAAAAAGCGGTTCGCGCGCCCTGTGCCCTGCCCCACGCGAGCAAATGGGCAACAAGCAGGCTCGCGTAACCTTTGCCCCGCGATTTTTCAGCCGTACGCATGGTGAAGACACCGACGCAGCCGTTTTGGATGCGTGCCATGCCGCTGCTGACGAGTCCATTGATCGATTTGAGCGCGAGATATTGTTCTGGCCCGCGCCACAGTGATTGCCGTGCTGCGTCCTTCTCGGCCATGTTGGCGTTGCTTCCTTTCAACTGATGTACGTCGGCAATGCCATCGACGCTATTGCGCTCAACCACTCGAAGCCCTTGCGGCACAGCGAGATCGAGAGAAACCGAGGCAATATCGAGCGTCATCATGAAGGTATTCATCTCGCGCGTGTAGCCTCGTTGCGCGAGTAACCCGTCCAATTCCGGTGGCGTCTGGGTTTCGTTCAAACGAAACATCGCGCCCTGCTCATGCTGTCGATACCATCGCTCAACGGCGTCAATTTTTTCCTCTAGCGAAATTGTGGAGGGATAAAAAACCGTTGCGCTATTGGCACGCCGAACGTCGTTTCCAGACGCGCGCACGACCCAGCCGTCGTAAAGCCATTGGTGAATCGCGGGGGATGTGGCGATCGTCAGTTCTTCAAGAAAACGAACTTCATTCACCGACGGCAACGAACTAGACAATTCTTGCCCCGGTTGCCGAATCAAAGAAATAAAGTTTGTCTGCTGCGGGCGTCACGAACAGATCTTCGCCATTGACGTGATGTGAATGACCATCTACGCGCACCACGCAAAGCGCACCGGCAATGAAACCGTGCACCAGCGAATCAGCACCAAGCGCTTCAGCGTTTTCCACGCGGAACGGTATGCCCGTGGGGGTGACAACAAAGTGCTCCGGACGCACGCCGAGTGTGACGGTATCGCCATCTTTTGTTTTTTCGCGAATGTATGCGGGCAAAACAACGCTGGCACCCTCAGCCAGACGCAATACGCCATCCTTGACATTTCCCGGCAGGAAATTCATTGCCGGCGAACCAATAAAACCCGCCACAAACATCGACGCCGGATTGTCGTAAACCTCCATCGGCGCGCCGATCTGTTCAGCGCGTCCGGCATTCATCACGATCATGCGTTGCGCCAGCGTCATCGCCTCGACCTGATCGTGCGTGACAAAAATACTGGTCGTCTTCAATTCGCGATGAAGCTTCTGTATTTCGAGGCGCATCTGCACGCGCAGCTTGGCATCGAGATTAGACAGCGGCTCGTCGAACAGGAACGCAGCCGGCTCGCGGACGATCGCACGCCCCATCGCAACGCGCTGGCGCTGCCCGCCGGAAAGCTCGCGCGGCTTGCGTTGCAGGAACGTTCCCAGTTCCAGAATCTTTGCCGCTTTTTGCACACGCGTCTCAATGTCGGCGTCGGAGAGTTTGCGAATCCGCAGGCCATACGCCATGTTGTTGTACACCGTCATGTGCGGATACAAGGCGTAATTCTGGAACACCATCGCGATATCGCGGTCCTTCGGCTCAAGGTCGTTGACCACTTTGTCGCCGATGGAAACTTCGCCGGCCGTAATCTCCTCCAGCCCGGCAATCATGCGCAGCAGTGTGGACTTCCCGCAACCGGACGGACCAACAATGACTATGAACTCGCCGTCAGCGATATCGACATCCACGCCATGCACCACGGCATTATTGCCGTAGGATTTTTTGACACCTTTGAGAGTTATGTTTGCCATGGTCGAGTTGAGTCAAATTGGGTCACGACTGCGACCGTGGGAAAGTCCCTTTAGGAACGACGGCGATAATACGAGGGTAAAAATACGTAGAAGCAATATCCACGTGCACTTCAGAGCAAAATGCCTCCAGAAGCCTCGCCAGTACTTGAGTTTGTAAAAACGAACTCACTTCTCCGTCTCCACGAGCCCCTTAACAAACCACCGCTGCATCAGTATCACCACCAGCGCAGGCGGCACCATCGCCAATATCGCCGTTGCCATCACCAGATTCCATTCTGTCGCCGCGTCGCCCCCAGAAATCATCCGCTTGATCCCAATCACCGTCGTGTACATCGACTCCTGCGTCGTAATCAAGAGCGGCCACAAATACTGATTCCAGCCGTAAATAAACTGGATCACAAACAGCGCCGCAATCGACGTTTTGGAAAGCGGCAGCACCACATCCCAGAAAAAGCGCATTGGGCCCGCACCATCCATACGCGCCGCCTCGGCAAGTTCATCCGGGATGGTCATGAAGAATTGGCGGAACAGAAACGTTGCGGTCGCTGACGCGATCAGCGGCAGCGTCAGGCCGACATAAGAATCGAGCATCCCCAAGTCGGAGACCACCTTGTAGGTCGGCAAAATACGCACTTCTACCGGCAGCATCAGCGTGATAAAGATCATCCAGAAGAAGAAATTGCGCAGTGGAAAGCGAAAGTAGATGATCGCAAAGGCCGAAATGATCGAGATGGAAATTTTTCCAATCGCGATGATGAGCGCCATGATGAGCGAGTTGATCATCATCTGGCCAACTGGCGCCGACGAGCCGCGCGTTGAGCCGCCCGTGAGCACTTGAGAATAATTGGCCCAGAACTGGTCGCCGGGCACCAGCGGCATCGGCACTTGCAACACTTGCTCCAGCGTGAGTGTGGACGCGACGAAGGTCATGTATAGCGGGAATGCCACGATCAGTACACCGAGCGTCAGCACGGCGTAGTAAAACAATTTCATCCAAGGTCGATTTTCAACCATTTCAGTATTGAACTTTTTTCTCAATGAAACGGAACTGGATCACCGATAACGCGATCACGATAAACATGAGGATGACCGACTGCGCGGCGGAGCCGCCGATATCGCCACCCTTCACCCCATCGTAATAAACCTTGTAGACGAGAATCTGTGTCGAAGTGGCTGGGCCGCCCTGCGTGGTGGCATCGATCACGCCAAAGGTGTCGAAGAACGCGTAAACGATATTCACGACCAGCAGGAAGAACGTCGTCGGCGAAAGTAACGGAAAAACAATCGTCCAGAAGCGGCGAAATGGTGATGCGCCGTCAATGGCTGCGGCTTCCATCAGTGACTTTGGAATCGATTGCAAGCCCGCGAGGAAAAACAGGAAGTTGTAGCTGATCTGCTTCCACACCGATGCGATGACGACGAGGATCATGGCGTGGTCGCTATCGAGCACATAGTTCCAGGGGATCCCGTTTTGCTTCAACGCGAACGCGACGATCCCGATCGACGGCGCAAACAGGAACGCCCACAGCACACCTGCGATGGCAGGTGCCACGGCATAGGGCCAGATAAGCAGGGTTTTATACGCGAATGCACCGCGCACGATGCGATCCGCCGCGACCGCCAGCATGAGAGAAATAGATAAACCGGAGAATGCCACCAGCACACTGAAAATGCCGGTGATCTTGAACGAGGCGAGATATTTTTCGTCGTGGAACAGCGCTTTGAAATTATCAAACCAGACGAATTCCGTATGCAGCCCGAACGCATCTTGCAGAAGCAGCGATTGGTAGACTGCCTGAAACGCCGGCCAGAAAAAGAAAATCACCGTCACGGCAATTTGCGGGGCGACCAGCGCATATGGCAGCCAGGACGACTTGAAGACGACGCGTTTTTCCATGTAGAGGAATTATTGATCCGGCTGCGCTTCCCTCTCCACCCGTGGGAGAGGGATCGAGGGAGAGGGGGCTTGTTTTAGACACTACTCCCTCTCGCCAACCCTTCTCACACGAGGAGAGAGGGGCACTTACCTCAGCCGTTGATCATCTTCAATTTATTGTTTATTTGCAGCTTGAAACTTGCGAAGAACCTCGTTGCCGCGTTTGACCGCAGCATCAAGTGCTGTCTTGGCGTCCTTCTTGCCCGCGAACACGCCTTCCAGTTCTTCTTCAAATATTTCACGCCCTTGTACGAAATTACCAAAACGAAGTCCTTTGGAGTTGCCGGTCGCGGGCTTGTTAGTTAGCGAGCGAGTGGCGATGTCCATTCCCGGGTTCTTCTCGTAGAAGCCGGACTTCTTGGTCATTTCTGCCGCAGCCAACGTGATCGGCACGTAGCCAGTGCCGGTATGCCATTCCATCTGTACTTCTGGCTTTGAGAGATAGGCAAAGTACTTGGCCACACCCTTGTAGGCATTATTGGTTTTGCCGCCCATCACCCACAGTGATGCACCGCCGATAATCGTGTTTTGTGGCGCGCCTTTTACATCATCGTGATAAGGAATGAACTGGATGGACCAGTCAAATTTGGCGTTGCGCTTGATATTCGCGATGGCACTGGTGCTTCCGGTAAACATCGCGCACTCACCGCTGAAAAATTTCGAGTCGCCCTGCGTCGTCCGTCCTGCATAGGTGAACGTGCCTTTCTTGGCCATATCGCCCAGCATGCTGATGTGCTTGACGTGCAGCGGCGAGTTGATCTGGAACTCGGTATCCACACCGCCAATGCCATTTTCCTTAGTGCCAATCGGCACGTTATGCCAGGCGCTAAAATTTTCAATATGCAACCAAGAAGGCCAGCTGGTCGTGTATGGGCAGGCATGCCCGGAGGCCTTGAGCTTGTCCGCCGCAGCGTTGAATTCTTTCCACGTTTTTGGCGGCTTGCCGACATCGAGGCCGGCTTTCTTGAACGCGTCCTTGTTGATATAAAACGCGACCGAGGAGCTGTTGAACGGAAACGACAGCATGTTGCCCTTGTTGTCCGTGTAGTAGCCTGCCACTGCTGGCAAATATCCTTTGGGATCGAACGGCTCGTCCGCATCCTTCATCAGTTGGTATACCGGCTTGACGGCACCTTGGGCAGCCATCATGGTCGCAGTGCCGACTTCAAATACTTGCAGGATGTGCGGCGCATTACCCGCACGGTATGCGGCAATGGCGGCGGTCATCGATTCGGGGTAGCTGCCCTTGAACACCGGCACCACTTTGTAATCTTTTTGGGTGGCATTGAATTTCGTGGCCAGCTCGCCAACTTTATCGCCCAGCGCGCCGGTCATCGAGTGCCACATCTGGATTTCAGTTTGTGCGACCGCCATCGACGGGCAACACAGTGCAGCGGCAATCAAAGTCAGTTTCACGGATGCTTTCATGCAGGTCTCCTAGTTGCGAACGTTGAGTATTTTTGGGTCGCATCTCGGTATGAAACAGAGATGTCTTATAACTGACACATTCTAGTCTTGAATGTGTGTCGTTTTGATGACGCAGTGCACCAATCGGTCCGTGCCGCCGCTACACTACCCTCCCGATAGCGCCGCGACGATAATGATCTTGTCTCGCGCTGTCAACGGCGCGTTCAGTGATCGCTCAAGCTCGGCATTTACAAATAGCTTGATGTGCGCACGAATCCGGTCCTGTTCATCAATCATCCTGAAGCGAATACCGGGATACTGGCGGTCAAGATTGTGCAGCAAATCATCCAGCGTTTCACCGCTGGCCTCAACCTCACGCAAGCCGCTGGTGTATTCGACCAACGGGGTTGGCAGCGTTACGTTCAACGCGTCCACGCCTCAACAGAATAAATATGCGGCAGATGCAACATCAGGCATTGCCAGTTGGCACCCTCATCAAAACTCGCCCACATCTCGCCGCTGGTCGTGCCGAAATAAAGCCCGACCGATTTGTACTGGTCAGCCGACATGGCTTGTCGCTTTACCGTAAACCATGCTTGTGCAGGCGGCAATCCCTTGTCTTGCCTCGTCCACGACGCACCCGCATCTCGTGAGCAGTAGACTGCCGGTTTGCCCGCCACAGACATGCGCGGCCACACCGACGTGCCGTCCATCGGGAACACCCACAGCGTCTTCGGATCACGGGGATGCAGCACGATGGGGAATCCAATGTCACCGATTTCCCTGGGCATGTTTTCGCCGATGCGAGTCCAGCTTCGTTTGCCACTTCCGAGGATGCGGTCGAGCCGGTAAATGCCACAGTGATTTTGCTGATATATGACATCCCTCGCCGTGGGATGTACGCGCACGCAATGTGGATCGTGGCCATATTCCGCATTTGGATCGGGCAGAAAATCGGCGACGCAACCGTGGTTCAAGGGTTTCCATGTACCACCCGCATCGACGCTTTCAAACACGCCACCAGATGACATGCCGACGTAAATATGATTTTTGTCGAACGGATCAATATTGATCGAATGCAAAGTTGCGCCATCGGGCGGTGCTTCCTGAGAGCCACCCAACCATTTGGCGCGATCAGGATGCTGGTTGAAGCCATCAACACTCTGCCATGTGACGCCATCGTCATTAGATCGGAACAGACCGTGGGGCGATGTGCTGGCGTACCAAACTTTCGGTTCGCTGGCGTGGCCCGGCGACAGCCAGAAAACATGACTGACCGACCAGCCGTACGGATCTCCCGTTGATTTTGGAAATGCGGGAGGTGAGGATGCCTCTTTCCAATTTTTGCCAGCATCGGTGGAACGAAAAACGGTCGGGCCAAGATGCCCTGCGCGCGCCGCAACCAGTATCGTGCCGGTAGCGGGATTGAGCACGGCGTGATTGACAATCTGGCCGAGAAAATGCGGCCCTTCGGCGTGCCATTTTTGCCGCTTGGCGTCGCCATGCAGAACGAACAATCCCTTGCGGGTGCCGACCAAAACAATCGTGCGTTTATGTGATGAGCTCACTGCCATATTGCCTCCCCGGTTCTGTCACGCCCAACAAAAAACTACGTATGCGCCAATGCCTGAATCAATTGCATTTTTACTGGTGCCTGATCAGAGATGGTAATTGCATTTCCAAATGCTTGCATCGCCTCGCCTGCGGCAGCCTCGGTGCGTGCGTGCACGGTCGCGAGCAGATCGCCTGCGTTCACCCGAGTGCCCAGCGAAACCAGATCGGTGAGCCCCACATCAAAATCAATGGTGTCCGCAGCGCGCATCCGCCCACCGCCCAACGCAACAACGATCAACCCTACCCGCCTTGTGTCGCAGGCTGCAACAAAGCCGGCACGCGAGGCCAAGACTGGTTTAATGATTGGCGCACGACGCAGATGTTTGCCGGCGTTTTCGAGCAAATCAGCCGGCCCACCAAGTTCAGTCACCATTTTGGCGAAACGCTCTGCGGCGCGACCATTATCAAGACACTGCGTCAGCGCTTGTCTGGCAATCGCCTCACTTTTAGCGAGTCCGGCTGTCACCAGTAATTGCGCCGACAACGCCAACGTGACCTCGTGCAATCTCGATGGTCGCGATTTGCCGGTTAGATAATCGATTGCACAACGGACTTCAATCGCATTCCCCGCACATGGCGCCAGTGGCTCGTTCATATCGGTCAGCAACGCGGATGTTTTAACGCCTGCACCATTGCCGACTTCAACAATGCTCTGTGCGAGCTGACGAGATTTTTCCAGCGTCGGCATGAACGCGCCTGAGCCGAATTTCACATCCATCACCAGCGCGTCCAGTCCCGCTGCGAGTTTTTTGGAGAGTATTGATGCCGTAATCAGCGGAATCGATTCGACCGTCGCGGTGACGTCACGCGTGGCGTAAATGCGTTTATCGGCAGGCGCTAATTCTGCAGTCTGGCCGATGATGGCTACGCCCGCGTCGCGCACCACCTGCTGAAATTTTTCAATTGAGACGCTGGTCTGGTAACCGGGGATGGAATCAAATTTATCCAGCGTACCGCCCGTATGACCAAGCCCACGCCCGGAGATCATTGGCACAAAACCACCGCAGGCCGCCACCATCGGGCCCAGCATGAGCGATACGACATCGCCAACGCCACCGGTGGAGTGTTTATCAACTGTCGGCCCCGGCAGATTGAGCGCCTTCCAATTGAGTACGGTGCCGGAATCACGCATCGCAACCGTCAGTGCGACCGCCTCGACAGATGTCATGCCATTGAGGAATGTTGCCATCGTGAATGCAGCGATTTGCCCTTCGCTAACTTCATTGGCTGCAACGCCACGAATAAACGCGTTGATGTCGGCTGCGTCAAGCGCCTGACCGTCGCGTTTTTTGCGGATGATTTCCTGTGGGAGAAACATTGCGTGACGGCCTTAAAACTTTGCGGATAGAAAAATTCCCGCGATGGTAGCGCTCATCAAATTCGACAGCGTCGCTGCCGCAACCACGCGCAACCCGTACTTCGCAACGATGCCGCGAAGGTGTGGTGCCACGCTGCCGAATGCACCGGCGAGAATGGCAATCGATGAAATATTGGCGAAACCACACAGCGCAAACGAGAGAATTGCGAGCGTGCGTGGATCGATGACCGTCAGGCCCGCCGCGATCACTTTATCTGTCGGCTGCAAGTAAGGTGCCAGGCCGACGTACGCAACGAATTCATTGAGAATCAGTTTCTGACCGATCAGGTTGCCGGCAAAGGCAGCATGCTCCCACGTTACTCCCAGCATATAGGCGAGCGGCGCAAACACCTTCCCCAGCATGGTTTCCAGATTTACACCCGGGTAGCCCATCCAGCCGGCGACACCGCCAACGACGCCATTGAACAAAGCGATCAAACCGATGAAAGCGATCAACATTGCGCCCACGCTCACCGCGATGGCCAAACCTAGCGTTGCGCCACTGGCGGCCGCTTCAATAAGGTTGGCTGGCTTTTTTTCTTCAAATTGCAAATTGTCGAAGTTGATTTTTGTTTCTTCATCCGAGGGGCACAGCAATTTGCCAAACAGCAAGCCGCCGGGGATCGCCATAAAACTTGCCGCGATCAGGTATTCCATTTTCACACCCAGACCCGCGTAACCCGCGAGCGCTGCACCGGCCACGCTGGCCATGCCGCTGGTCATGATGACAAAAATTTCCGGGCCTTTGAGCTTGCTGATAAATGGCTTCACCGCCGCGCCCATTTCGTTTTGCCCTAGGAAAATTGTCGTCACAGCGCAGAAAG
>JANNRY010000218.1:0-2289 GCA_031401935.1 Betaproteobacteria bacterium
CCTGTTTGAAATGTTGTTTTCCGACAGCCCATTGGCGCTTGCGCAACCTGTCATCGAGGCCGGAAAGTGAGACGACTTTTGGCCAACGCTACGTCACCTCCCGCACCATGGTGAACTTGACGATGCCCGCCGGAAAACCGCGCAATTCCATCTTCACCTCATAGCCGAGCGAGCGATACAACGCTGGTGCCTGGAAGCTAAACGTTTCCAGATAAAAAGTGCGGCAGCCACGCGCTTCGGCCGCCCGTTCGAACTCTTTGATCAACCGCGCACCGATGCCTTGGCGACGATAGGCGTCCGCAACCCATAACTGCTGAAGCTCGCAACACGAACCCCAGGTGCGCCCTACCGCACCGCCGATAACGTCACCGTCTGGCAACCGCGCAAAGCAGGACAGGTGATGAACATCATCCAGCGGGGCGGCAGCATCGTTGGACCTGCCGAGACCGGTATCGACGATGTCGATTTCTTTTTGGAGCCGTTCATCGTGCAGGGTATATGCGGGCATGCTGGGATCAACGATGCCATCACCGCTGCCGTCAATCATGTTTTTGGTCGTCATTGCGCAATTATCATCGCGAACCTTAATGTATGCATAAATGTTGCGACAACACGTTTCGAATTTCCGGCGTCGACCAAGCTGAATTCTCCGTATGATGAATCGCAATCAAATAAAATCAAGATTCACCATAAAGGGAGTCAGACCGCCGTGGCCGAAGACAAAAAAGATGCCCGCCTGGGGCAGGAAATCCAGTTTCTCGGTCGGCTGCTTGGCGACGTCATACGGGTAGCCAATGGCGAGATTATCTTCAACCGCATCGAGCACATTCGAAAACTCGCGGTTGCGCAACGTCGCGATGCGAATGACGGCAATGGTGCCGCTCTCAAGCACGCGCTGGACCATGAGCTCGACGGGTTGACCATCGAACAAACGCTGAGTGTGGTGCGGGCGTTCAGCCACTTTTCCCTGCTCGCCAATATCGCGGAAGACCGGCATCAAAATCGCCGCCGCCGCGTGCATCGCGTGGCCGGTTCCAAGCCGCAGCTGGGCAGCCTCAAACACGCGCTCGATACGCTGGGCGCGCGCAATATCGCGGCCGATGAAGTCCACGCGTGGCTGCGCACCGCGCTGGTCAGCCCCGTGCTGACCGCGCACCCAACCGAAGTGCAGCGCAAATCGGTGCTCGATTGCGAACGTGAAATCGCGCGTCTGATGATCCAGCTTGAACGCGCAGATTTGCTGCCCGAGGAGCGCGCCGAATCGGAGGGTGGACTGAAAAGATCGATCCTGCAGCTCTGGCAGACGGCCATGTTGCGGCTGTCGCGGCTGCGTGTGATCGATGAAATCGAAAATGGCCTGAGCTTTTATCGCTACACGTTCCTGTCGGAATTGCCGAAGATTTATAACGAGTTGGAAACTGCGCTGGGCGGGCTCGAGCGCGTTCCCACGTTTTTCAGAATGGGTTCATGGATCGGTGGCGACCGCGACGGCAATCCTTTTGTGACGGCGGAGTCAGTCGAAGGCGCGATACGGCGGCAGGCAACCGTCGCGTTTGAACACTATCTGTTTGAGGTCCATCACCTGGGCGCAGAGTTGTCGATGTCGAGCCGGTTGGTTGCGCCAACCGAAGCGCTCATGGCACTGGCACAAAAATCTGGGGATGGTTCGGCGCATCGACAGGACGAGCCATATCGTCAGGCGCTGATCGGCGTCTACGCGCGCCTCGCTGCGACGATGATAGCCCTCGCTGGTGCGCCGCCGATACGCAAGCCTGAGGTGACACTGCCCGCGTATGCGAGCCCGCGCGAGTTTCGTGAAGATCTTGATGTCGTGGCTGCTTCACTCGTTGGGCACGCGAGCGGTGAATTGGCCGCGGGACGGCTGGCGCAGTTGCGCTATGCCGTGGATATTTTTGGCTTTCACCTGGCTTCCATCGACCTGCGGCAGAATGCCGATGTGCATGAAGTGGTGGTGGCGGAGTTGCTCGCCAAAGCGGCAGTGTGCCCCGACTATTTGCAACTCGATGAGGCCGCACGGGTCACTGTGCTCTTGCATGAGCTCGCCAACCCACGACCGCTGCGAATTTCGGGTGAGGAATATAGCGAGGTCTCAGTAGGCGAGCTGAATGTGTTTCAAGCAGCAGCGGGCATCAATGCCCGCTTCGGCAGGGATGCAGTGCCGAACGCAATCATCTCCAAGGCACAGTCGGTGAGCGATTTACTTGAAGTGGGATTACTGCTGAAAGAGACGGGGTCGTTGCCGTCACGCGAGGGCCACCCGCAACTGAA
>JANNRY010000219.1:0-2053 GCA_031401935.1 Betaproteobacteria bacterium
CAATTCTAATGGGTCAGGGTGAATTGCATTGTCCCCAACGCAAAGCCTCAACTCTTTCATGATTCCATCAATGCAAATCGCAGTGTAAGTCCCATCACAGAATGCCATCCAACGCGCCTCCCAGATATCAAAGTCTTGAAACACCCCGTCGTTGCTCGAGTTTCAATTGCACCTTACCACTCAAGCCACCCCGCGAATCGTCACCAGCGGCGGCGTCGATACCGCTTTACGTGTCCCCAGCAATCCCGCAAGCGCAATGCCGATACCGCCACCAATAATGCCAATCAGCGGAATCATCGGATTGAAGTGATAAGGCACGCCAAGCACGCGATCTGAAAGCACCATCGCCAAGGCCATCGCCCCCGCGCTCGCGATCAATCCCGAGAGCAGCCCGATGGCGAGAAATTCCGCCAACTGCACCACGACCATTTGCTTGCGACTGGCACCCAGCGTGCGCATGATGGCTGCGTCAAACACGCGCTCATCCTGCGTGGCCGCGATGGCGGCATAGAGCACTACCAACCCCGCCGCCAGCGCAAACAGGAACACAAACGAGACTGCATCACCAACTTGATTGGTGATGGTGCGTACCTGATTCATGATCGCAGTCAAATCGATAACCGAGACATTCGGGAATTGCTTTACCAAGCCATTCACCACTGCCTCATTACCGGGTGGCAGATGAAAGCTGGTGATGTAACTTGCTGGATAGCTGTCGAGCACGCCGGGGCTGGCGATAACGAAGAAGTTGGCCTTGAAGGAGTCCCATTCGACTTTTCGCAGACTGGTGACTTTCGCGGTGAAGCGCGATCCGGCGATATCGTAAGTGAGTGTATCGCCCAGATTAATGCCGAGCGTTTTGGCGATTCCCTCCTCGACTGAAAACTGTTTCTCTTTGGTATCGGGTGCCCAGAATTTTCCTGCGATCACTTTATTGTCGGCTTGCATATTGGCAGCCCACGACAGGTTGAATTCGCGCTCGCTGGTGCGCTTGGCACGCTCGTCCTTGAAATTCGATGGCGCAATGGCTTTATCGTTAATTTCCACCAGACGGCCACGCACCATCGGATACAAGTCGGGCGTGCTCATATTGCGTGAAGCAAAATAGCCTTTCACTTGCGCCAGTTGATCGCCTTGAATATTAATCACGAAACGATTCGGCATGTCCGGCTTGATGGAGTTTTGCCAACCGGAAATCAAATCTGTGCGCACCAGCGTCAATAACAGCATCGCCATTAGCCCAAGGCCCAGCGCCATGATCTGCACAAGACTGCCACCAGCGTGTCGCTTCATATTGGCAATACCGTAGCGCCACGATCCTGATGCAGCACCACGCAAATTCGCCGCGAAATTAATCAGCAGCCAGCCCGCCAATGCGGCAACCGCCAATGCGCCGACAAAACCGCCTACCGCAATGGCACCTAATTTGATGTCGCCTGCGCGCCAGATGATGAGCGCGGCGAGGGTCGCAAACCCGAGCGCGTAAGCAAACGTGGCACCTGCATCGAACGGATCGATATCGCGACGTAACACCCTGAGCGTTGAGACTTTGCGCAACGCCAGCAGCGGCGGCAGCGTGAATCCGAGCAACAACACGAGGCCGATCACCGTCCCCTGAATGGCCGGGATCATGGTCGGCGCGGGTAGCTGTACCGTGAGAAAACCCGACAGCAGCGCCGCGAGCACGCCTTGTGCGGCAAAGCCAGCCAATGTACCCACTACACACGCGACCACGCCGAGCAATAAAAACTGAATCAAGTTCAGCGAGAAAATATCCGATTGCGTCGCACCCAGGCAGCGCATCATTGCCGCGCTATCCATCTGCCGCTGTGAAAACCGGCGCGCTGCGAGCGCAACCGCGACCGACGCCAACACGACCGACAGCAAAGCCGCTAAACCCAAAAAGCGTTGCGCCCGTTCGAGTGCGACGCGCACTTCTGAACGCGCATCACGAACGCCTTCCATACGTTCACCGCGCTGCAATTTACCGACAAATGTCTGGCGGAATTCGTCTACCGCTTTCGCTTCACCTGAAAGCAAATAACGATACGTG
>JANNRY010000220.1:0-6740 GCA_031401935.1 Betaproteobacteria bacterium
ATTCCCGGTTGAGACCAACGCTGCCGGTGCGCCGGATCCAATTCGATAAACTACCAAATTCCCCTGCGTAAACGGCGCCGCCCACGCAGACCCTGAAATTGAAATGACCGCAACAATAAACGAAGCGGCAAGTGATGCGAGGGCGCGTGAAAACATGTTTTTCTCCGGGGGATGCCTGGGCCGCGATGGGTAATATTTACGGCGGCGCAAGAAACTGGCTAAATGGTCAACATTCGCAGGTTACCGCATTTTTGTGAATCCGCGATGACGTAAATGCGTCCTACACGAACCTTTTTTTGATGTGATTCGCGAGAATGTTATCTAGAAAATAAACACCAATATCGGTGCGGTTTTCCGAGGCATTTCGGCCTGAACGGCACGCCAGTGCTGGAGTTATCGGATGTTAGGCAGGTAATGCGACTTCCAGAAACTCTGCTCCTACACCGGCGCGCAATGAAACTTCAGCACCTGCCGGGATCGTCACGCAATCGCCTGCACCGAGGCGATGATCGCCAAGCGATACACTCTTTAGCCACAGCGTTCCGCGGAGCACAAACACAAACAGGAATTCGCCATTGTGTGATGCAAGCGGGGTGGTTGCGTCTTTATCCTTCGCGCGCACGACGAGCGCATGAGCGAGCCCTTCGGTGGCCGCAGTGATGCCGGTGTCGCGCGCCTCCAACCCGGACGCTTCGCGCCCCATCCATGCCCATCGTAGCCAAGGCGCATCAGCCGCAACATGGCGCGCGAAGCGTTGCCCATCAAATTCACGCATAGAGCGTAACTTCGAATTCGGCAACGCCATTTGATGATCGGCGAGCGTCTCGTGAATGGCCGGGCAGCCGAGTTCTATCACTTCCAGTCCGGGGGAAGCTTCAAGCACGCGATGGCGAATCCCGGGTGGTTGCAAAACGCAATCGCCTGCGTGCAGCACGAACGGTTCGCCTTGGTCCTCGTAGACTACCCGCACCCAGCCTGCGCGACAAAATATCATCTGAAAACGAATCTTGTGAAAGTGCACGTAATCGGGCACCGCGCCACCTTCGGGAATGCGGATATGCGAGGCAATGAAGCGTCCGCCAAACCGTCCCGGAATCAGGTCGCGATATTGCATGCCCGCGCGGCCCGTCACCCACGCTTCTGCATCGTGCATGCGTGTGATGATGAATTCCTGCTTTCCAGCCGGAATCGCCAACGCTTTGTCGCTCACTACCCAGTCAATAGCGAGGTCCGCCACCGGGACCATCAATGGCGGCTGCGCGGTAATCAGCCGCAGCACAATCCGCGCGGTGGCAGAAGACGTCGCCGTCTCTAGCCTCAACGTCACCCCGAACCCTGAAACAACTGCCGTCGTGGGCGCGTCTGCGGGCCAAATGGCATCAACGGAAAACCCCAATTGCGTCGTGAGGGCGGTAAAGGTCGCGTCGAACTGCAAACAGGGAACAACGATTTGGGCTTGCTGGATGGGCATGATGATTGATGGCGATAGAATTTCTGCCGACTGACCAGAATCGGAGCGCGCCAGCATTGTCACATGCCTATCGACTTCAGCGCGCGGTAACATGCCCGATCACGAAGCATCACGAAGCGAATGGAGAGCCCATTGAAGCCGCATGAATCGATTCCACTGGTATTCACGCAATACCCGCCCGCAGAAATGTTGTCGCGCGCGCAGGCTTTCCATACCGAGATGAAGCAGCGCCGCACAGTGCGCGAATTTGCCGCTACACCCGTGCCCGTTGAGGTGATCGAAACATGTCTGCGCACGGCTGGCACGGCGCCATCAGGGGCCAATCAGCAACCGTGGCGTTTTGTAGTGATTAGCGATGCCATGGTGAAAACGCGCATTCGCATGGCAGCGGAAGCCGAGGAGCGCGAGTTTTATGAGCACCGCGTCACCGATGCATGGCGCGATGCACTCGCTCCGCTCGGGACTGATGCCGACAAACCGTTCATCGAGATCGCGCCGTATCTCATTGCGATTTTTTATGAGGCTTACGGACTCAATGCCAATGGACAAAAAGAAAAACGCTATTACCCGATGGATTCAGTTGGCATCGCCAGCGGCTTGTTGATTGCAGCACTTCACCATGTCGGGCTGGCCACGCTCACACACACGCCGAGCCCGATGGCGTTTTTAAACGAGATCTTGGGTCGGCCTGAAAATGAGCGTCCGTTCCTGTTGCTCGTGACGGGCTTTCCCGCTGAGTCGGCGCGCGTGCCTGCCATTCGCCGTAAGACGCTCGAGGAGTTTGTCCAGTTTATTTGAGGTCATACGCAGAATCGCCCTCAATCCCACTTTACGAAGTGCGAAAGTGCTGTCCGAACCCGCGCGTTAAGGAATGCGCCGTGCCGTTAGCATCGAGTCGCCTTGTTCGAGCAGAAAGCTTCCCGCTTTTCCATCAGCAACGTCGCCAAATGTGATGCTGATCGGCGCAACTTTTGCAAAAAAGCGCGTCTCGCTTTGCGCAAAAATTTCGAATTCGCCCTGACCGGTGGCTTGGGCCGTCAATTTGTCGGCATTCAGGCGGACTGCGACATTCATCGTGTCGTTAAGTTTGTAATTGCCGACGTAGCGCTTCAATAGATCAGTCGCGACGGGAACGATCTTTGGCAATTCACGCGGCGCGATGTTATGCCGACGATCCATCAGGTGAATGGCGATGTCGGTCAGCGGCGTCGAGGTATTGGCGACGATGAACACGCCTTCTTTGGCCGCGCGATCCACCATCAGCGAACTCGATGAGCCGAACGTGCCGCCATCGTGGCTCATGAATTCACGTTTATCGAACGGCAAACGCATCCACGCGAGACCGATAGGATTGATGCGGTTGGGGCCTTGTTCGCGCATGGTAGTGGCGAGACTGATTGCACTGGCAAGCGTCGAGGGCTTCAAACCGGCAATCGCTTCAACGTAGCGGCCCATATCGCCAGCGGTGGAACGAATTGCTCCGGCTGCGGCGTGTGCGGTCGGGAAGTCCCACGCGGGCGTGGGGCGGACATTGCTGTCGTGCGGCTGTGCCAGGCGATCAATGAAGCGTTTCGGGTCGCTCGTCGTGCTGGCCATGTTCAGCGGATTCAGAATACGTTCGCGGAGCAGGGCTTCAAAACTTTCCGCCTTTGCCGCCCGCAGCAGCGCGTAGCCGAGCAATCCAAAACCGATATTTGAATACTCGTATTTTTCATTGCGCGTACGTACGGCGCGTAAGTTTTTGACGAAATCGAGCAGGTCCTGTTCGGTGTAGTCGGCGTAGGGATTTTTAGGGTCCTTCGACTGCATGTTGGTGGCCAGGCGCGGCAGGCCTGAGCGTTGCGCGGCCAGATCAACCATGCGAATTGGCAAGTCGGCGGTGTCGCGCAATTTAATGTTGTTGGGCAGAAATTTCTCGACTGGATCGTCCAGTTTGGCTTCGCCCTTTTCGTCGGCAATGGCAAGCAGCAGCCCCGTAAATGTTTTCGTGACTGAGCCAATTTCGAACAAATCGTCGGGCTTCACCGCCTCGTTGCCGCGCGCGATGCCTGCCGTCACCACGCGTATGCCATTTGCATCCACCAGCACCACAGCCACCCCTTTCGCCTTGTTGCTGGTGATGAGATTTTTATTCAGTATCGCCTCAACTTCGGCGTTGGTTGGCAGTGCTGCCATTGCCAATGACGGCGCGGCGAGCATGAATGGCAACAGGCGCGCGATACGCAAGTAGAACGGGAAGGAGGGCATATTCGAATCCGTTGTGGTTGAAATGGGAAAGTGAGAAGTTGAAAAAGCAGAGGAGAACTTTGACATTGATGATTGATGGCTCAAAGCCAAACGCGATGAGTGGCGGGAATTTGCGATGAATCGCCAATTTTGCGGGCTGTTTCCAGACTGGTTGCAATCCGAAGTTGCCTAGTGTTATAGTTAACTACACCACTATGTCGCAGCTCAACTTAGTTCGTTCACCTTCCCGATTTTAATTTAGATGTTGCACACAAGTAATTGAAATAGTTGAATTTAATATTTATTTTTTGCGTTTCATCAGGAGAACCAGAATGAGTAACAACTGGAACGACAACGCTCCCATTTACCGGCAACTCAAAGACCGCATCGTCGGTATGTTGCTCGATGGGTTGCTCAAACCCGGTGATGCGCTGCCGTCGGTCAGGCAAATCGCCGCTGATTTTCAGCTAAACCCGATCACCGTTCTGCGCGCCTATCAAGAGCTTGCGGATGAAACACTCGTCGAGAAAAAAAGGGGAATTGGCATGTACGTAACCGATGGTGCGCGTGACAAATTGATCGCCAGCGAACGCGAGCGGTTCCTCAATGTTGAATGGCCGGCCGTGATTGAACGCATTCGCCGTCTTGGCATGAGTACCGAAGAACTTCTGCTAGCGGCCAATGCCGGAGGTGCAAAATGAGCGCGATTATTTCGGCCAAGGGGCTAACCAAGCGGTACGGAAAAACGCTTGCCGTCGACAACATCAGCTTCGAGATTCCCGCCGGGCGCATCGTCGGGTTGATCGGCCCAAACGGCTCGGGTAAGACCACCGCGCTCAAAGCGATACTCGGTTTGGCACCGTTTGAGGGCGAACTCAACGTGCTCGGCTTTGATCCGAGAACCCACCGCGATGAACTAATGCAGCAGGTTTGCTTTATTGCTGACGTCGCGATTTTGCCGCGCTGGCTGCGTGTGCGCGATGCGGTCGATTTTGTCGCAGGCGTGCATCCGAAATTTGATCGCGCCAAAGCCGAGCGCTACCTTGCCAATACCAAACTCAAGCCGGGCATGAAGGTAAAGGAGATGTCGAAGGGCATGGTGGTGCAGTTGCATCTGGCGCTGGTGATGGCCATCGACGTCAAACTGCTTGTGCTCGATGAGCCAACGCTGGGGCTCGATATTCTCTACCGCAAACAGTTCTACCAGCACCTGCTGGAAGACTACTTTGATCAAAACAAGACGATCATCGTCACCACCCATCAGGTGGAAGAGATCGAACACATTTTGACCGACCTCATATTTATCCGCGAAGGCAAAATCGTTCTCTCGTCAACGATGGATGAAGTTGGCGTGCGATTTGTGGAAGTCATGGTACCGGCAGAAAAAGTGGATCAGGCGCGTGCACTCAAGCCGATTGACGAGCGCCAGGTATTTGGTAAGGCGGTCATGCTGTTTGATGGTGTGGCGCGTGAAAATATTGAGGCACTCGGTGAAACCCGTACGCCCGGCATTGCCGACATCTTTGTTGCGTTGATGAAAGGAACCTACGCATGAATACGTTCAAATGGCTACTCAAGCGCGAGTTCTGGGAACACAAGGGCGGTTTTTTCTGGATGCCCATCATCGTCGGCGCGGTCATGACAATCTTTATCGCAATCTCTCTTTTGATTGCCACCCTGGGTTTGAAGGACGGCATGGAAATCAACGGGGTTGCGGTCAGCAGTTTGGTCAGTGCTGCCACGATCGAGCAGAAAACAGCATTCGCATCGGCGCTTGTTTCCCGCTATGCAGGATTGTCGATGCCGATTCTGCTGGCGCTAGGCGTTGCCGTATTTTTCTTTTGCCTGGGCGCGCTTTACGATGAGCGCAAAGACCGCAGCGTGTTGTTCTGGAAGTCGCTGCCGGTGTCGGATCGCGCAACGGTTTTATCAAAAGTTGCGATGGCGCTCGGTGTCGCCCCAGCGATTGCGTTGGTCGTCGCGACCATCACTGCCGTGGTCTCGGGACTCTTTATTTGCATCGGTGTCGCCGCGTTAGGCGTCAATATCTTTGGCGAAGTGCTGCGTAATTCCGCCACTTATCTGGCGCCTCTGCAATTAGCCGCCATGCTGCCGATCTACGCTTTGTGGGCGCTGCCAACTATCGGTTGGTTGTTGATGGTCTCGGCATGGGCGCGCACCAAACCTTTGTTATGGGCCATTGGTGTTCCGCTGATGACGGGCGTATTGCTCAGCTGGGCCAACAGCATGTTTCGATTTGACTGGAACATGGGTTGGTTCTGGAAAGACATCATCGCAAGATTACTCGGCAGCGTCATCCCAGGCTCATGGGTGGGCCAGATTGGACGGAATCTACCGAACGAAGACGCCATGCGAAATCCCAACGCACTGAGCGAATTGCTGATTCAGTCTTGGCAGTTGTTGGGTGGGGCAAATATCTGGATCGGCGCGGCAATAGGTGTCGCCATGATCTGCGCCGCGATTCGTTTGCGTGGCTTGCGCGATGAAGGCTAAATGGTTGAAAAGCTGAATCAACGCACCCCAAGCCGCCATAACGACGTCACCTCCGCTGCGCGCGCTGCGTGCAGCGGGTCGGTAGCATCGGACACGCGTGGATGCACTGGCCGGGCGTCGAGTCTGTCAATTACCACCAATCCTGAGTCCTCAATGTATGTCAGCAACTGGGCGCGCGACCGCAGGCCCAGATGTTCTGCGATATCCGAAAGAATCAACCAGCCTTCGCCGCCCGGCGCCAGATGTGCCGCCAAACCAGCGATGAATCCGCGCAGCATGCGGCTGTCGGGGTCGTAAATTGCGCCTTCGATGGGCGAGCTCGGTCGCGCTGGAATCCACGGCGGATTGCAAATGATGAGTGCGGCGCGTCCTTCTGACGGATCTGGAAAAAGATCCGCTTTTACCACTTCTACTTTTGCGGCCAGCCCGAGCCGTTCGATGTTCTCATGTGCGCAGGCAAGCGCACGAGGGTCCATGTCGGTGGCAACAATTTGCGTCACGCCGCGTTGTGCCAGTACGGCGGCAAGCA
>JANNRY010000221.1:0-2848 GCA_031401935.1 Betaproteobacteria bacterium
GCCAAAAAGATGCTGGTGATATTGAAGCGATGCACTTTGACGCCGACTATGTCCGCGCGCTCGAATACGGCTTGCCGCCAACTGCTGGCGAAGGAATCGGCATTGACCGGCTCGTGATGTTGCTGACCGATAGCGCATCGATTCGCGATGTGATCTTGTTCCCGCAGATGCGGCAAAGCGACATCGACTCATAGCCACGCTCTACTACTTCAACTGTATGCTGACGACTTGTAAACGCATCGGTAGTGTTCCGCGTTATGATGGTTGCGCAATCTTGTTTACCGAAAGGGAATTAACATGAAATTTTCAACACTAATTTTGTCCAGCTCAGCACTCGCAATCGCACTGGTTGCCAATAGCGCGTCTGCAAAATGCGATAACTGCGGCACCATTACCGACATGAAAACGGTTCAGATCAAAGGCGAAGGCACCGGATTGGGTGCGGTAACCGGCGGCGTCCTCGGCGGCGTGTTGGGCCATCAGGTCGGCGGCGGTCGCGGTAAAGATGTGGCGACTGTTGCGGGCGCAGCGGGCGGCGCGTATGCGGGCCATCAGGTCGAGAAAAACGCGAAGTCCAAAACCCAGTATCAGGTGATTGTGAAACTTGAAACCGGTGAGTCGCGGACCTTTACCTACAATTCTGGAACGGCTTATAAAATCGGCGACAAAATCAAGATTGTCGATAACAAGCTGACCAGGCAATAAACGCTTTCAAACAGCACAATAAAAAAGCCCGCGTGATGCGGGCTTTTTTATTGTGCTGTTTGAATGTCGCAGAAGCCGAACCGCAACTACGGCGTGATCACAATCTTGCCAACGACTTTGCGCGCAGCCATGTCCAACAATGCTTGCGGCGCTTCAGCGAGCGAATAGGATTTGGATATCAGTGGTTTGATTTTCCCCTCTTTCATCCAGCCCATCATTTCGGCCAAGCCTTGCATGTTTTGCTTTGGCTCGCGTTTGGCAAACTCGCCCCAGAACACTCCCACCAGCGAGGCACCTTTGAGCAACGCAAGGTTGAGCGGCAGCGACGGAATTTCGCCATCCGCAAATCCGATCACAAGATAACGGCCTCGCCATCCGATTGAACGAAATGCAGGTTCGGCAAATTTGCCCCCCACCGGATCAAAAATCACATCCGGTCCTTTGCCTCCAGTTTCACGTTTGATGGCCTCGCGTAAATCTTCACGCGAATAATTAATCACGGCGTCAGCACCATGCTGCTGGCAGATGGTGAGCTTTTCATCGCTCGATGCTGCCGCGATAACGCGTGCGCCGATGGCTTTGCCGATCTCGACTGCCGCAAGTCCCACGCCGCCGGATGCCCCCAGCACCAGCATGGTTTCACCGGCTTGTAGCGCGGCGCGGTCGCGCACGGCGTGCCAGGAGGTTCCGTAGGCAAGTGAAAAAATTGCAGCGAGCGGATATGGCACACCAGCTGGCATCGGCATTGTCACGGCAGCCGGTGCGATTACTTCTTCAGCAAATCCACCCACGCCACAAAAACTGACCACTTTGTCGCCGGGCTTCACATGGCTAACACCCGCGCCAACGCTGAGAACATCGCCTGACACCTCAGCCCCGGGGGAAAACGGCAGCGGTGGTTGTATCTGGTATTTTTTCTGAATGATGAGCACATCCGGGAAGTTCACGCCCGCAGCCCGAACACGGATTTTGACTTCACCTGCGGCAGGTTCGCGCGAGGCGACATCCTCAAGCACTAATGTTTCCGGGCCGCCCCAAGCTTTGCAGAGAATTGCTTTCATGCTTTGTCTTGCCCTCGCTTATGTGGATAAGCGAAACCTTAGCACAGGCATTGGGAGTGCAATCTCGCAGCGAGAAATTATTAATGCAACGGTTTTATCGCCAAGCGCACAGCACCACCCAGCGACTACTGCACACCCTCATCCAGAAAAATGCCGTGCGGCAGTGACACCGTATCGATGCCCTCTTCACTCAACGCGACGGCCTCATCGGGCGAGACGCGGCCACGGATGTTGCGGTGGCTTTCTTCGCCGTAATGCATACGTCGCGCGGTTTCGGCAAATTGCTTGCCGACGTTTTCAGTATTGCCACGAACGAACGCCTTGAATTGTTGCAGCATATGTTCCTGCAGGCTGGGCATCATCGAAGCGGGCATCACTTCCTGCGGGCCACTTGGCTGCGTCACAATCGGCGCAACTTCAGATGCACCCATGTTTAGGCGGGGTGCCGAAAGCTGCTTGGTGATGCGTGTATCACCACAATGCGGGCACTCCACCATCACGCTTTGCGCCTGGCGCTCAAAATCATCGGCTGAGCGAAACCATCCATCAAATTCGTGGCCGTGGGAGCAGGAAAGGTTAAATACAATCATCGACGTCTTGGCATCCGTTCAATAAAACATATTAGAAATTTGGGGGCAGCGCACGCGTTTTCAAGTTGCTCGCTACTGTCGATCTTCAAGGCTATGCCCGTTTAACGGACAAACCGCCAAAAAGATTACTTAAACGTATCGGCATAGCGCTTGCGTAACTCGTTTTTCTGCACTTTACCCATCGCATTGCGCGGCAACTCGGCGACGAAGTGTACGCGTTTTGGAATCTTGAAGTTCGCCAATTGCGCTTTCAAGGCTGCGACGACTGTGCCCTCGGTTAACGACGCCGTGCCATCAGCACCAACTGGCGTTTTTCTCACCACCACCGCCGTCACCGCTTCACCAAAATCCGGATGCGGCAGACCGATGACAGCCGATTCGAGAACGCCGGGCATGGCGTCAATCAACTCCTCGATTTCCTTCGGGTAGACGTTTAGTCCGCCAGTGATGACCAAATCCTTCGAGCGACCAATAATCGTGATGTAGCCATCG
>JANNRY010000222.1:0-8752 GCA_031401935.1 Betaproteobacteria bacterium
CACCGCCCGCGCCGGCCTGGCGCAACGGCCTAACCATCGCGGCGCTCGTCCTCAGCCTCAGCCTGCCCGCCGTGGCGCACCGAGTCTGGCCGCAGCGCTCCAAGTGTCGGTTGCGGGATCGTATAAATCCACAATGGCGAGTGAGCCGCTAACGTTATTGCCACCCCCTGCTATCAGTACACGACCATCGGACAGCAGTGTCGCCTTGTGGTCTCGCCGCTCAACGACAAAGCTGCCCGCCGCGCTCCAGGTGTTGGTTGCAGGATCAAATAGTTCAGCGCTGTTGATCGGTAAATTGGCGTTGTTGCTGGAGCCGCCCGCGACCAATACTTTGCCGTTAGCCAGCAGCGTCGCGCTGTGGTGCGCGCGCGCTTCAGTCAGGCTGCCGACTACGCTCCATGTGTTGGTTGCCGGGTCATATAGCTCTGCGCTGGCAAGACGCTGCGGTGCAGCTGACATCGGGTTGACACCTAATCCGCCTGCGACCAATACCTTGCCGTTGGCCAGCAACGTCGCCGTGTGGAACCCCCTGGCAACGGCGACGCTCGCGGCCGCACGCCAGGTGCTAGTTGCCGGATCGAATAACTCTGCGCCGCTGAAAAAACCACCGCTACTGACGTTGACCACCCCTGCCGCGACCAAGACATTCCCGCTGGCAAGCAACGTCGCCGTATGGTGAACCCGTGCGGCGAGCATGCGATTAAAAGCCAGCCCCGGTGGCAATCCCCCCGCCAAAGTGAACGCGATGGGGGCGCTGCCACTGGACTCAAAAGTGTGGCTGTAGGTCACACCTACGGTGCCATCGGCTGGGGCCGGCGAGGTGAAAACGGGAGCAGTCTGCGCAAATGCAAAAGGCGTGATCGCGCAAAAGATGAGGAGGATCAGCACCTGCCGCAACAGTCGGGCGACAAATGGATTTTCTTGAATGAACTGAAAATTCATGATGATTGCCTTCTCATTTCTGTGAAATCGGTTGCACTAATGAGAAGAACGGAATGTACGAAAATATCTCGCCACTTGCGAGCAAGATTGTGTTGACGTGAATACAGCAAAGTCAGAATGCGTTTAGCAAACTCAAGCACTAGCGGGGCTATTCAGGCCAAAATGCCCTGCAAGGCCCACCGGTGCTAGTTATAGCGTGATTCATCGAAAATGAATTGTCGCGTTAGCGTACAACCTTGAATATCGTGCGACGCACTACGGCAGCACCTGCCCCGAACGCGCCTTCACGGCTGAAATATCGGCTGCACTGATCGCACCAGTGGCGTTAACATCAAACTTGAAATTCACCGCCGTCGTGGTTTGGCCAGAACGCGCCTTCACGCCACTAATATCGGCTGCGGTCACCGAGCGCGTATTGTTGATGTCGCCTACCAGAAACCCCATCGCAGCCTCGGCGCTAAACGTGCCGTTGACACCAGTGAGCGAAATAGTGGCGCGACGGTTATCGGCAATGCCCGCCAGCGTGACGACAACCTCATTGCCATTTGGCGCGACCGTTGCCGAACCTGGCGGCGTCACCGTCACCATTCCCGGCTGCCCTATTGCGTTATTGAACTGGAAGACAATGCTGTGACCGGTGCCGATGACACGCGGCTCCACGGTCACTGCGCCAGCGATGGATACCGTTTTGTCGAGCAGTAAATTGTAGGTGCCTGAAGCGCCGTGAACCTTGCGTGAGAAAACATCGAGCAAGGTAAGTGGTGCGTTGCTCGGCACAACGTTCACGCTATTGCTGGCAGGCCCGTTGCCTGCGCCATTGGCGGCGGTGATTGAGCAACTGTATTGGGCAAAGCCGGTCAACCCGGTGACGGCGACCGATGTCGCGGTTCCGGCCACGCTTGCGGTGCGCGATGGCAGGTTCGTCGCCGTGCAGGTCGCCGTGTAGGTATCGATCGGCAGTCCACCATCATTGATCGGTGGCGTGAAATTCAGCGTGGCGCTGCCCGGACCAGCGGTGCCAGCAGTGACGAATGGCGCACCGGGCACCGTCGGCAGTGGGATCGCCGCGTATACCTTGCGCAGCGGATTGGTCGGTGGATCGACCAATTGGTCGAGGTCGTTGTTGCCCCAGCAAACCACGCCGCCGTTGCCAGCAGCGCACGAGTGCTCGCTGCCAGCCGTGACGCTGAACATGGCGCTGTTTGCAGCAATGGCCACCACCGGCACCAGGCTTTGCGCGGTGCCGCGATTGCCGAGCTGACCCACATGATTGCGGCCCCAGCACTTCACACCGTTGGACACGACCGCGCAGGAATGCTCAAGCCCCGCTGAGATGTATGTCGCGAAGCTGTTGGCGGGGAGAGCCGTAACCGGTACCGCGCTCAAATTTGTACTGTTGTCACCCAACTGGCCAAAGAAATTCAGGCCCCAGCACTGCACGCCGCCGCCCACCACTGCGCATGTGTGATTGCCACCGGCAGACACGGCCGTGACCCCGCTGCCGGCAGCAAACGTGGTGACAGCAATATTGCTGTCACCAAAGCTGTTGTTGCCGAGTTGTCCGCTGTTGTTCCTGCCCCAGCATTTCACGCCGCCACTCACCACCGCACAAGTGTGCATGCCACGTGCGGAAAGTTGCGTAGCGCCGCTGCCGTCGGGCAGCGCCGTCACCGGCACGTTGCTATCGACATTAGCGCCATTGCCGAGTTGCCCGTAGAGGTTATAGCCCCAGCAGCGTACGCCACCCGCGAAGGTCAGTGCGCAGCTATGAAAATCACCCGTTGAGACCGAGCTGATGTTGCTGTTCGCGGCGATCGCAACTACCGGCGCGCTGCGAAATGAATTGCCACCGTTACCCAACTGACCAGAGGCGCCGTACCCCCAACATTGCACGCCGCTGCTGACCACCGCGCAGGTGTGCAGGTTCCACGCGCCGACCCATGAACCAACGTTGCCGGGCAAAGTAGCGCTGGCGACAGGCACACTACCCGACATCAAATCGCCGCCACCGAGTTGGCCATCCTCGTTGACGCCCCAGCACAAGACGCTGACTGAGGGGATCGACGCGCAGGTGTGGTCAAAGCCGCCGTCGACAATATTCGTGCCGGTCCCGGCAGCTATGGAAACCACCGGCGCGGCCGCGAAATTGGTGGCGCTGCTGCCCAGTGGCAGTTTGGAGCTGTTGCGCGCGCCCCAACACTGCACACTACCATCGACGATAGCGCAGTTGTAACCGGTGCCCGCTGCGAGGCCGCTCACGTTACTTGTGCTGCCGTTGCTCGGCAGCGTAAGTTGCGGCATCGGCTCGTAGGCAAAGCGCCGGTGGATGCCAAGTTGCAGGCTGGCATTGGAGCCCCAGCAATAGACACCTTCCGGCGCGTTCGCGCATGTGTGAAATGGTCCGGTCGCCAGCGCCGTGGTGCCGGTGGCAACATTGAACACCAGCGCGGGCGTCGTCTGGATTGCGTCAGCAAACGAAAGTTGACCGACACTGTTCTGCCCCCAGCAATAGACCCTGGCCATCATGATCGCGCAACTGTGGTTGGCGCCAACGTCGATTGCGGTCGCGCCGCTGCCGGCTGCGATAGTCGTCACCGGGATCGCGCTATTGACGATGCCGCCGTTGCCTAGCGCGCCCAGGGACCCCTGGCCCCAGCACTTCACGCCGCCAGCGATCACTGCGCAGGTATGAAAACTGCCCGCCGCCACGGCAGTCGCACCGCTCATTGCGACAATCGCCGTCACCGCCACTGCGCTATTGACGTTGGCGTTGTTACCGAGTTGTCCGTTTGAATTTTGGCCCCAGCAGCGCACGCCACCATCGATGACCGCGCAAGTGTGGTTGGTGCCGGCGCTGACTGCCGTGACATTGCTTCCCGCAGCGAAAATGCTGACCGGCACGGCGCTTTGCGCGTTGCTGTTGTTGCCAAGTTGGCCGTTGCTATTCAGGCCCCAGCATTGCAGGCCACCACTCACTACGGCACAGGTGTGCGCGCCGCCCGCCGACACCGAAGTCGCCCCGCTGCCAGGAGTGATGGCGCGCACCGCCACGCTGCTACCGACCACGCCATTGTTGCCGAGTTGCCCATTAGCGTTGAAGCCCCAGCACTGCACGCCGCCGTTAACCACCGCACAGGTATGACCGGCACCGGCATCAATGGCGGTCACGTTGCTGGCGAACTGATCGACGCGGAACGGCACGATGATCGACAATGGAAACTGAGGGTCGGTGGCTGTTACCGTAAGCGGGAAGTTGCCAGCCGCCGTGGGTGTGCCACTGATGATGATGTTGCCACTAGCGTGGGTGAAGCTCAGTCCCGCCGGCAGCCCGGCAACGCTGGCGCTACCCGTGGTTACGGACGATACCATCAGCTCGCCGCTGAAGGGCGCGTTGAAGACCGCGTTTGGCAGCGAGGGCGTAATGAGCAAGGGTGGTGCGGCAAACGCGATATTCGCAAAGGCCACGAACAAAGGCAGTAACAGCAGTTTCAGTAAACGGACTGACATTCGTTTTCCTCTTTGATCGATAGCGGAAGCTGTAGTGCTCGGTGCCAAAATTGATTGGCAAACGCAAGCGCTGAAGGGGCTTGCGGGCCACAAATGCCCTGAACGCCTCGCCAGTTCTTGTGTTTAATCATTTTTTGCTAAGGTAACGTCAAGCCCGACCGCGCCTTCACGGCCGAGATATCGGAAGCACTGATGGCCCCCGTCGCGTTCACATCAAACTTGAAATTCAACGTTGTCGTGGCTTGGCCGGAACGCGCTTTCACACCACTGATGTCGGCCGCTGTTACGGAGCGCGAGTTGTTGATGTCCCCGATCAGGAAGCCCACTGCCGCAGTGGCATCTATCGTGCCATTGACACCGGTGAGCGTGATAAATACGCGGCTTCGCTCGGGCACATCAGGCAAGGTGGCGGTGATCTCGTTGCCGATGGCGCTTACGGTTCCAGCCACTGCCTGCCCGGCGCCATTGACTGCTATGGCGGTGTCCAGAGCCGTGACGGTATCGCTGAAGACAAAGACGATACGGTGCCCTGCGCCGATAGCGCGCGGTTCAACGGTGACGGCTCCAGTGATCGGGACGCTGCTATCGATCGGCAGGTCGTGCGTGCCTGCGGACCCATGGTCTTTGCGTGACTGCACACCGACGAGCGATAGCGGCGCAGCGGGGGCGGGGCCGATGAAAAGACCGAAGGCGACGGGATTGGTTCCTACTGGCACGGTGTCGACCACAGCGTTGGTCGCGGTATCGATCACAGATACGCTATTGCTGCCGAAGTTCGCCACATAGGCGCGCGTGCCCGTGGGGCTGACGGCGACACCCATCGCGCCGCTGCCCACCACCACGGTATCGACGACGGTGTTGTTCGACGTGTCAATCACCAAGATACCATCGGTGACGCTATCGGAGTTCGTTACATAGACGCGAGTACCGGCGGGGTTGACGGCAACCGATTGAGGAGCACCTCCCACCGTCACCGTGGTGAGCACGCTGTCGGTGGTGGTGTCGATCACCGCGACCGTGCCGTTGCTTTTCGCCACGTAAACGCGCGTGCCGGCGCGGTTGATGGCGACGCTGCGCGGGCCGAACACGGCTATGGTGGCCACGTTGTTGGTCGCGGTGTCGATCACCGAGACGGTGCTGCTGTTGAAGTTCGCCACATAGACGCGGGTGCCGGCGGGGTTGACGGCAACACCCCAGGGGAGCACTCCCGACGGCACTGTGGCGACGACGGTATTGCTTGCAGTGTCGATTACCGAGATGTTATTGCTGGTGTAGTTCGTCACATAGACGCGCGTGCCGGCAGGGTTGATGGCGACGCCGAGCGGGCCGGTTCCCACCGCGACAGTATCGATCACCGTGTTGGTGGCGGTGTCGATCACCGAGACGTTGTTGCTGTTGTAATTCGCCACATAGACGAACGCGCCGACCGGGTTGACGGCGACTCCTTCAGGGTTGGTCCCAACTGCCACTGTCGCCACCACAGTGTTGGTCGCGATGTCGATCACCGAGACGTTGTTGCTGTTTTGGTTGGTGATATAGGCGAACGGCTGCGCCTGAATGCTTTTGACCGAAACGAGTAACAAGAACAATACGATGGCAAGCAGGGATTTCACGATTGAGCCTCGTTCGATAATGGGTATTGGCGGGCAATCAATGCGCCTTTACCCCATTGAACGGATTCCCTGCGGAAATCTCGCCATCGGCCGACCAGGAAAACTGTCATTTCGAGCAGCGCGAGAAATTTGCTTCTCACCGTTACCGCAAAAGCAGATTTCTCACCCGATACGCCTGGGTTCGAAATGACAAGTAACTGGGACCGAGTTAGCCGCGAGCGGAGCGCGTCGCCAACGCTTCGCACTTCTTCAAGTCGGCGTCGATTTCATCGATTGCCTTGGCCGCTTCGCGCGAATCGATCTTGCGGTCGACCAATTCCTGCTTGAACGCGCGGCTTTCCGTCAGAAGCGTGTTCGCCTCCTTCAATAGCCTGCCGCGATTTGGCGATGACTGCGATGCGCGCTCTGCCAGCGCGCAGTTTGATGTCGCCAGCGAACGCATCGCGCCGACGACATTTTCACGCACGATCAATCCAGCGCGGGTTTCCGCCGACAAACGCGCATCTGAGGCAATCGACTCGCGTGCGAGGTCGATGGATTTCTCAAAGCGACCATCCCGGTATTCGATTTCACTCGCGGTCGCGAGCACACCAGCCCGCATGGTCGCGTTACCGACATTACGCGGGTCGGCTGCAAGCAACCGCTCGACCAGCTGCAAACCTTTGGCGGCGTGGTCGCGCGCGCGGTTGCGGTCGCCAGATTTCAGCGACGCCCGCGCGGCGTTGTTGTATCGCTTTACCAACGTCTGCGGGTGCGAAAGATTTGCCGCGTCATCGCGTATGACCGACTCCGTCGTCGCAATCGATTTTTCGAACAACGCAATTGCGAGTGGCAGCTGTTCTGTGTTGCCGGTGACCTCGGCGCCCAACGCTGCGCGTTCATAGGCGTAGGCGAGCCTTGCACGGGCAAGCACATCGCCCGGATTTTCCCGCACCAGCGCCTGCAGATATTCAATCGCCCGCGACAACTGCACGGCGGCGGCGGCATGGTCATCCTTCACCACTGCGAGGATCCCGCCGTACTCGGCCAGCGTCGCGCCAAGGTTGCGGCGGTCATTGATGTCCGTCCCAGGCAAACGGGTAATTTTTTCAGCGATACCTACTGCTTTCTCTGTTTGTTTAACGCCGGACGCATCTCCGGCCTCTAGCATCAAGCGTCCAAGGAACAACGCCAATACCCGATGCTCACGCAAAATATTGATGTTATCCGGCGCGCGCACTTCAACCGCTTCAAGCAGTGCGGCGGCGCGCTCGGCGTTGCGCCGGGCATTCGTCACTTCGCCCAGATGAGAGCCGCGACCATCACCCTTAATTTCGGCCAGCTTCCGATAAGCAACCGCGACCTCAAGCGCAAGCTCGGGATCGTCGCGGGCTTCACTGGCAAGGCTATCCAAATATTGCAGCGCCGTACCGACAAGGGTTTGGCGTGCTTTTAGTGAACCGGCCAGATTTTCAATTTCGCTGTGCACATCAAACATGAATGAATTGGCGAGCTTCCTGACACCAGCAAAATGCTTCTCCGCGCGCGCCTTCTCGGCCACCGCAACGCGACGCTCACGTTCCACCATCACCACACCGACCGTCAGTGTCGCCAGCACAACCGCAGCAGCCGCAATGGGTAGCTTGTAACGCGTGGCATAACGCCCCGCGAGATAACGCCAGGTTCCATCGCGCGCCTTCACCGGCAGTTGATCGAGATGGCGTTGAATATCCTCGTCGAATTGCTCAACAGACGCATAGCGATCTACCGGATTGTGCCGCATCGCTTTCAGGATGATTGCATCCAGATCACCTGAAATCTGGCGCGATAACATTTTTGCCGACGAAAGCGTACGCTCTGCGGCGGCATCGCTGGTCAACGTCAATGATGATGGGAACACCGGTTGCTCGCCAAGCAGCGCAGCCTCGGTAAGCGCCCGCGCTTCGCGCACCGCGCGATACGGTGAGCGACCAGTCATCAATTCATGCAGGATCACGCCCAACGCATAGGTGTCGGTAGCCGTACTGATGACGCCGTCAGCGACTTGCTCAGGCGCGGCGTAGCGCAGCGTCATCACGCGGCCACCGAGCTTGGTTAGATCCACAGTAGCGTTGGTCTCAGCATCTCCATCAATGAGTTTAGCGATACCGAAATCAAGCAATTTCACCTGCCCATTTTTGTCGATAAGAATGTTGGCTGGTTTGAGATCGCGGTGTACGACCAAATGGCGATGTGCGTGCGCGACCGCGGCGAGGATCTGACGAAATAGTTTCAGCCGCTCGCGGATGGGCAATTTAAGTGCCGTTGCGTAGTCGGTGAGTGATTCGCCTTCGATCAATTCCATCGCAAGGTATGGTTGCCCGCGGGTACTTTCCTCATCGCTCACGCCGGCATCGAACAATCGCGCGATATTGGGATGGGTAAGCTTGGCGAGAATGTCGCGCTCGCGGTGGAAACGTTCGCGCCAGACTTCACTGTGCAGATAGACGGTCGGCAATTTAAGTGCGACCTCGCGCTCGAGTCGGCCATCAACCTGATTGGCCAGCCATACCTCGCCCATGCCGCCGCGCCCCAGCAAGCGCAGCAATGCGAATGCACCCACACGTGTGCCCATCGCAAATCCGCTTGAACGTTGTGGCTTTGAGGCGAGCTTCGGAACTGTTTCAAGCTCATGTGACCGTTCTGCGCGGTCGTGGGCGGCGAGCAATTTG
>JANNRY010000223.1:0-2899 GCA_031401935.1 Betaproteobacteria bacterium
CAAGTAGCGAATTTTTCAACCGTGGGTTTCGGCGTTTGTAGGTAATCGTCGGTCCTGCGGTTTTTTTGTGTCTCTGGAGAGTGTGTGGACTTCTGGCAGGTACTTCCGGCCGCTATTGCCCTGGTATTTATTGTCGAAGGCATGCTGCCGTTTATCAGCCCCAACCGCTGGCGCGGCATGCTGGCCGTGGCTGCCCGGATGGATGATCGTATGATTCGCAATATCGGTCTGGGAAGCATGTTGTTTGGCGTGTTTATACTCTATTGGGTGCATTAGGGTGTGGTGAATGAAATGACAACCGTAGATCACTGGCAACTTCCTGATGGGATGGAAGAAATTCTTCCGCTCCAGGCAGAGTCTGTGGAGGACTTGCGCCGCACCCTGCTGGATTTGTATCGCAGTTGGGGCTACCGGCTGGTCATCCCGCCGTTGATGGAATTTACTGAATCTTTATTGGTGGGTCTTGGCGAAGATCTGGATTTGCTCACCTTCAAGCTGACCGACCAACTTAGCGGACGCACACTGGGGATTCGCGCTGATATTACACCACAGGTTGCGCGTATCGATGCTCACAGCCTGGCTGAGGAGGGTGTGACTCGACTGTGTTATACAGGTTCCACCTTGCACACGCGTCCCAAGTCGCTGCTGGCTTCACGCTCGCCAATTCAGGTTGGCGCAGAGCTTTATGGCGACGACAGTCTCGGCGCGGATGTGGAAATTGTACGCCTGATGCTGGCGACGCTGGAAACTGCCGGACTTACCGGAATCACCCTCGATCTTGGACACGTGGGTATCTACGAGGCGGTATTGGCCGCGGCCTGTCTCAGTGGTGAGCAGGAAAACACCGTGTTTGATGCCTTGCAGCGCAAGTCGGTGCCGGATTTACGCCTGGCCCTGGCCGGTGTGCAGCCGGCTAATGCCGCCCTGATCATTGCCCTGGTAGATTTACACGGTGACGAGCAGGTACTAAGCGATGCCCGCTCGTTGTTTGCCGAGGCGGTGCCGGATGCATTGGCGGGGGTGGATGCGTTGCAGGACGTGGCGTGTGCCATACGCCGTCAGCATCCAGAACTGGATATTTATTTTGACCTGGCGGAACTGCGTGGCTACCACTACCACACTGGCTTGGTGTTTGCGGCCTATGTCGCTGGCTGTGGCCAGGCACTGGCTAACGGTGGTCGCTACAATGATGTAGGTGCGGTCTTCGGCAGGGCCCGGCCGGCGACCGGATTCGCGACCGACCTGAAGGCCCTGATGACGATGCTACCGGCTGCGGTGAACGCCCCAGGCGCCATCAGTATGCCGGATGTGGACGATCCGGCGCTGGACGTGCAGGTACGTGAGTTACGGGCGACAGGAGCCGTGGTTATCAACTGTCTCTCAGGCGTCCCGGATCCGCGCTGCGATCGTCACCTTGTCGTAGTGAAGGGCCAGTGGCAGGTGCAAACGTTGCGTCCCAATGACAGTGTGTAGGTGATGGCCGTAGCACGTAATTCTCTATCCAATACAAAATACGAGTCAAAGCAATGAGTAAGAACGTGGTAGTTCTGGGCACCCAATGGGGCGATGAAGGCAAAGGCAAGATTGTCGATCTATTGACGGATCAGGCCAGTGTCGTGGTGCGCTTCCAGGGCGGACATAACGCCGGTCACACGCTGGTGATTGATGGCGAAAAAACAGTATTGCACCTTATCCCCTCGGGCATCCTGCGGGAACATGTGGCCTGCCTGATTGGTAACGGTGTGGTGTTGTCTCCGGAAGCGGTGCTGCGTGAAATTGCCGAGCTGGAAGCCAAAGGCGTGCCGGTCCGCACGCGCTTGAAAATCTCGCCCGCCTGCCCGCTGATTCTGCCCTACCACGTGGCCCTGGACCAGGCGCGTGAAGCCAAGCGCGGCAACGACAAAATTGGCACGACCGGGCGCGGCATTGGGCCGGCCTATGAGGACAAGGTCGCCCGGCGGAGTGTGCGCCTGGGTGATTTACAGGATGAAAAACGCTTCACCCGCAAGTTGCGAGAAGTGATGGAGTACCACAACTTTTTTCTGGAGAAGTACTACCAGGTAGAGCCGCTGAACGTGAATAAGGTTCTGGCCGAGACTCTGGAAATGGGCAAGGAGTTGCTGCCGATGATGGCCGACGTCAGCGCCATGCTGCACGATTACCGCAAGGCGGGCGCGAATATCATGTTCGAGGGCGCGCAGGGCTCGCTGCTGGACATTGACCATGGCACCTATCCCTATGTAACCAGCTCCAACACCACGGCAGGCGGTACGGCGACGGGTTCCGGTTTTGGCCCGCTGTACCTCGATTATGTGCTGGGTATTACCAAGGCCTACACCACCCGCGTGGGCTCCGGCCCGTTTCCCACTGAATTGTTTGATGAGACCGGCGCGCACCTGGCTAAAAGAGGTCACGAATTCGGCGCGACCACCGGGCGGCCACGGCGCTGCGGTTGGTTTGATGCGGTGGCCCTGCGCACCGCGGTGAATATCAACTCTGTCAGTGGTCTGTGTCTTACCAAGCTGGACGTGCTGGACGGCCTGGAAACGATCCGGATCTGTGTCGGCTATACCTGTAAGGAGGGCAAGCCGGTACCCAACCCGATGGACTCCGATGATTACGAGGGCCTGGTGCCTGTCTATGATGAAGTCCCCGGCTGGAGCGAGTCCACCCTGGGCGCCAAAACTCTGGACGAACTCCCAGCAGCAGCGCGCGATTACATCAAAAAGATTGAAGAGGTGGTCGGCGCGCCGATCGACATCATCTCCACCGGGCCGGATCGGGTGGAGACGATTGTGCTGCGGCACCCCTTTCAGGGGTGATGCGTACTACCTGCGATTTACCCATTGAGTGCAGAGACTAGCCTTCGCGGACAATGTTTGCTCTAATAAAAGTGGTG
>JANNRY010000224.1:0-1754 GCA_031401935.1 Betaproteobacteria bacterium
TGATGGCGTTTATGAGGTAATCCCCTTCTACGCCGGTCGCGGCCTGCGCATGCGCGAACACCTGAAGCGCCTGCAACGCAGCATGGACGAACTTGAAATCGAAAATCCATACGCTATCGAGCACTGGGAAACGATGATCACCTCCCTCATTGAAAAAAACGGTGGCGGCAATGTTGGTGTGTACATTCAGGTAACGCGCGGCGTGGCCAAGCGCGATTTCCCGCCGCCGAAAGGCCTCACGCAGACGGTATTCATGATGATCAATCCGCTGGCCACGCCGAAGCCGGAAATTTACACCAAGGGAATTTCAGGTGTCTCGCTCGACGACAACCGATGGCTTAAGTGCCAAATTAAATCGGTCGCCCTGCTGGGCGCGGTGCTGTTAAAGCACGAGTCCAATCAGGCGGGCGCGGACGAGGCGGTATTGTTTCGCGACGGCTATTTGACCGAATCGTCAGCGTCCAATATCGCAGCGGTGAAAAACGGTGTGATTCTGTGCCCGCCAATGGACAACCTGATCCTTCCGGGCATCACCTATGAACTGATGATCGAGCTGGCACGTAAAAACAATATGCCGCTGGAAATTCGCAGGGTCGCACGCAAGGAAGTGAAAAAGGCTGATGAATTGTGGATCATGTCGTCCACCAAGGAAGTGGTACCAATCGTATTGCTCGATGACAAACCCATTGGAATCGGTCAACCCGGCCCCATCTTCAAGCAGATGTACCAACACTTTCAGGACTACAAGCGTTCGCTGTCAATCATGTCCGCAGCGGCTGAATAGAACAATGACGACAACACAGCACCCGAAGAACATTGGTGAAGCAGCAATGGAAAATGCGGAGACCCTCCTCACGTTCCCTACAGCGTTTCCGATCAAAGCGATGGGTCGCATGAAAAACGACGCCTCTGATGAGAGCTTCGCGCAGGTCGTCCTCGCCGTCGTGTTGAAGCACGCACCGGATTTCGATGCGGCCACTGTCGAGATGCGCCCGTCAAAAAACGGCAATTTCATCTCTGTCACCGCGACCATCAACGCGCAATCGAAAGCGCAGATCGATGCGATCTATCTGGAACTCACCGGCAATCCTCTGGTGCTGATGGCGTTGTAGTCGTTGCAAACGCCTACCATCAAGCGTCTGGGTCTAGTTGAGTTCGAGCCCATCTGGCGCGCCATGCAGCAGGCCAATAAATCGCGCACGCCGGAGACACCCGACGAAATCTGGCTACTGGAACACACGCCCGTATTTACGCTTGGCCTCGCAGGCAAGCCCGAGCACCTGCTCGCACCGGGCGACATTCCGGTGATAAAAATTGATCGCGGCGGGCAAGTGACCTATCACGGCCCGGGGCAGCTCGTTGTCTATCTGCTGCTCGATATCAACCGCTTGGGCTTTGGTGTCAAAGCGCTTGTGAAACGAATCGAGCAATCGGTAATCGATTTGCTCGCAGAATATGGGATTGAGAGTTTTCGGGAAAGTGGAATGCCGGGTGTGTATGTGAAATCTTCCATGTCCGACGCCAAAATAGCCGCCATCGGCCTGCGCGTAGCCAACCACGCCACTTACCACGGCCTATCGCTAAACATCGACATGGACCTCGAACCATTTTCTCGCATTAACCCCTGCGGCTACGAGGGCTTGGCGGTGACCCAGATGAAGGATTGCGGCGTCAATTTTGGCAACAAGGATAAAATGCAGATCATTGGCGACAAGCTACTAGCGCATCTGTCGCAACAACTTTACGGAACGCAT
>JANNRY010000225.1:0-1881 GCA_031401935.1 Betaproteobacteria bacterium
GTGATGAACACCAGCGCCGGCGTAAGAAGTGCCCATGCCAGCGCCGTTTCGCTGGGGTCGAGAAAGCGGTCACGGAGGGAGCGGGTGGTCATGTGTGCGTTTTATCGGAGTGCCCGTGCCACACGCTGCTCGATTTCATCCAGCGCTTGTGTTGGCGTCTTCACACCCGCCATTACCGTGTTGGTGTTGATCCGTAGCGCGTCCGAAATCGCACGATAGACGGGGGTGACGGGCCGGGCGCGCGCCGTCTCGACGACGGGTAATGCATCGGCAAACCAGGGCACCGCATTAATCACTTCGGGGTCTTTGTACACAGAGGGAAACACCGGATGAAATGATCCCTTCATTGCGAGTTGTTTTGATACTTCCGGGCTCGATAGCCAGCGCACCAGCGCAACCGAAGCCGCTTTGTTTTTGCCAAACGCGGATACCGCCCAATTCCACCCGCCCATGCACGACACAGCCTTGCCGCCGGGCATCGCTGGCAGTGTCGCGACCCCCACTTTATTCTTGACGCGGGTCTCAACACCGCCTTGAAAGTGATTCCACGCATAGCCCCAATTGACGCCGAAAATGACTTTACCTGCCTGAAACTCCTTGCGGGTATCGTCGGTGGCAACCTCGGCCGTGTTTTTCTTCGCGACACCGTCGTTCACCATGGTCCGCCACATGTTCAGCCCGGCTTCTGCTTTGCCGCGTTCAAACGACGTCTTGCCCTCGCGGATGATTTCGCCGCCGAGACTCCAGTAGGGCAGCAGGAAAGTACACACCGCACCCTCAACCGCTTTACCCTGAAAACTCAGGCCTTGCAGATTCGGGTCATTTTCGCCCTGCATGATTTTCTTGGCTACGCGCGCGAGTTCCGGCCAGGTGGTTGGCGGCGGCTCGTTGTATTTCGCCAGCAGATCTTTACGATAGTAGAGGAACAGGGAATCGGCGAATCCCGGCAGCGCATAAACTCTGCCGTTGACCGTATTGGCTTCGCGATAGGCCGGAAGATACTGGGAGAGCGAGGATTCAAGATCCTTGCCAAAATAGGCGTCGAGGGGTTCGGCCCAGCCCGCGGCGGCGAATTGCGCAGGCCGGACGACATCGATGAAAAAAACATCCAGCGTGGCGTCTTTGGCGCTGAGCACGGTGTTGAGATATTTCTGGTGCAAGTCCGAGGTGGCGCCGCCGATTTCGACCGTGACTTTTACGTCCGGGTTGGCAGTCATGTATTGCGCGAGCAGTTCACGCATGATGTCGGGGCGCTGCTGGCCACCGATGTAGGCTTTGAGATGGATGGGGTTGGCGGGCTGCAATTGCGCGCGACAGTCACCCGCAGCCGCCGCTGTGCAGAGCAGGAAAAGCAATGAACGGAATGCGGCCAACATCTCAGGTGCCCGCTCGCAACACGGCACCACTGGCTGTATCAAACAAATGGAATTTATCCATGTTGACCCACACCCCTGTCTGTTGATCAGGCGCGAACGGCACATTTGGCGGCAGGCGACCAATCAGTTCGCCGCCTTCACAGGCCATCGTTACCAATGTCTCGGCACCTAGTGGCTCGACCACCACCACGCGCGCATCCAGGCGCACGTCGTTGCTGCCGGTTTTCTCGATGCCAATGTCTTCCGGGCGAATGCCAAACGTCACGGCACGACCGGCAAGTGAACGGTAGTAATCCTGATGAGTCGAAATTGACAGCCGCTTTGCGCTATTGCCCAACGCAATGCATGGCTGGTTGTCGTTGATCGCAATAGTCGCGGTCAGGAAATTCATCGGCGGCGAGCCGGTGAATCCTGCCACGAACTTTGATACCGGCTGATTGTAAATTTCATCCGGCGTTCCCACCTGCATGATATTGCCGCCCGACAAGACCACGATACGTTCGGC
>JANNRY010000226.1:0-8673 GCA_031401935.1 Betaproteobacteria bacterium
CAGACGGGCAACTTCGCTGCACCGCCAAAAATCCTCCCCTACCTTGTCGCTTCGCTGCCCTCCATTAGAAAAGGAGGAAGTACGTTGCGACGACTTTGCGCTTTGATTTTGCGAATAGTCTAAGCAAACACTAGCACCGGCGAGCCTTTCAGGCCAAAAAATCTCCAAGCACCCCGCCAGTGCTAGACTTTCGCCATTTATCGAATGCCGCCACTGCATTCACCCGCGACGTATAGGCTAAACTTGCGTCCTTCCCCGCAATCCAGTTCCACTGTGTCCGACCAACTCAAAGTCATCCCTCAGTATTTGCTGCCCAAACAGGCGCTCACCGCCTTCGCGGGCATCGTCGCCAGCGCGAAGGCGGGCGGCCTGACGACGCGGCTGATTCGCTGGTTTGTTGGGCGTTACGCGGTCTATATGAGCGAGGCTGCCAACCCCGATATTGCGAGCTACCAAAGCTTCAACGAATTTTTCACGCGACCATTGCGGGAAGGTGCGAGACCGATTGCCGGCGCCGCCTACGTGTGTCCGGTTGATGGTGCGATTAGCCAGACTGGTGCCATCAAAGGCGATCAAATTTTTCAGGCCAAGGGTCATCACTACACGACGACGGCGTTGGTCGGTGGCGACCAAACATTGGCCGCGAAATTTCGCGATGGCCAGTTTGCTACCTTGTATCTGAGCCCGAAGGATTACCACCGCATCCACATGCCGTGCGATGGTCGTTTGACGCGAATGATCTACGTGCCCGGTGCCTTGTTTTCAGTGAATCCGACAACGGCGCGTGGTGTGCCCGGCCTGTTTGCGCGCAATGAACGTGTGGTCTGCGTGTTTGAATCTGCCGATGGTCCATTCGTGTTGACGTTGGTCGGTGCCACGATTGTCGGCAGCATGGCGACGACGTGGCATGGCGTGGTCAATCCGCCGCGCACCGGCAATATTCGCGAATGGACTTACGATGACAAACCAGTGGCGCTAAAAAGAGGCGAAGAGATGGGTCGCTTCCTACTCGGCTCCACCGTGGTTATGCTGTTTGCAAAAGGTCTACTGCAATTCAATCCGCAATGGTCGCCAGCAGGTGCGATTCGCATGGGCGAGGCGATGGGTAACAAGCCAAGCGGCAATCCTGCCGACACGGGCCTTCCGTTAGAATAGCGGCATGCAAATCAACCCTCAACCATGCGGCCCGCAAACGGCTGGTAAACGATGAATGCACCTGTGCCAAAGATCCGGAAAGGCCTTCTCGATCCGGAGCGCCGCAGGAAGGGGATTTACATTTTGCCCAACCTGTTCACGTGCGCGTCTTTGTTTGCCGGTTTTTACGCAATAGTGCAGGGCATGAATGGCAAATTTGAGATTGCCTGCATCGCGATTTTTTGCGCAATGATTCTCGATGGCCTCGACGGGCGCGTCGCGCGGATGACGCGCACGCAGAGTGAATTCGGTGCGCAGCTCGATAGTTTGTCGGACATGGTTTCGTTCGGCGCGGCACCCGCATTGGTGATGTACGCGTGGGCGTTGCAACCGATGGGAAAATTGGGGTGGGCGGGCGCGTTTATTTACTGCGCTTGTGCCGCGATGCGGCTGGCGCGTTTCAATACCAACATCGGCGTGGTCGACAAGAAATACTTTCAAGGTCTTCCCAGCCCCGCAGCGGCAGCGCTGGTGGCAGGATTGATCTGGGTATTGAATGATTACCAGATTCGCGGTGGAGATGTACGCTGGGTTGCGTGGGGGCTGACGGTATTTGCCGGTATCACGATGGTGACCAATATTCGCTACTTCAGCGGCAAGGATTTTAATCTGCGGCGTAGCGTGCCGTTTTGGGTTATCCCGGTGATTTTTGTCGTCTATCTCGTCGTTACCATCGAGCCATCACACGTGCTGTGGGGCATGTTCGTGGTTTACGCACTCTCCGGCTATGTGATGGCCGCGATGAATGTTATGCGCGGGGGCAAGTCTGCTGCTCAGCCTCCTGCCACAACCGAAAAGCCCGCCGGCCCATCCGAATAACTAGTCGGCTGGCTTGGCAATCATTGCCGTTTGGCTAATGGTTTCTCTTAAAGTGACTTAGCGCACTCGATTTTCTTGTGGCGGAAACGCAAAAAGTGAATTTGTTCACATCTTTTGCCAGCCCGTGGCGCTACATTCGCGACACATTCACCACACGAGAGCCGCGAATCGACATGCGGCCACCACGTGGTCCGCACTGTCGCGCTTTCCAAGAGTCACGCTCATGGTCAATATCCCGGACTTTCACCAGAGGCTGCTCGCCAAACAGGTCAACGAGCTCTTCTTGTTCACTCCCGCTGCGGTGGTGTTTTCTTTTATCGGCTCCATCGCGACGGTCGCTGTGTTTTACGATACGGGCGAGCTCCAGAAGGGGCTGTTCTGGTTTCTTTACGCTACCATGGTGATGTTTTTCCGCACCGTCATTGCGTACGGTTATCGCCAACAGGTCAAACCGGTCGCGCGTCCCGAGCGGTGGGCGCGGTTAGTCGTTATCGGTAATATGTTCGCCGGTATCCAGTGGGGTTTGCTCGGCACTTTATTGTTTCCTGTTGAGCATAACTACCGTGAGCTATTCACGGTGCTCGTTATCACTTCGTACGTCGCTGGTTCCATTCCCGCATTCTCGCCCGTCAAATGGGCACATTTGGCGCTGGCTGTGCCGGCATCGTTGCCCCCAACCGTTTACATATTTTTTATGCGCGACGGCATGAACTGGCTTGGCGGCGGGATGGCACTGTTCTTCATTTTCTGTGTACTCTATTTCTCATTCAAGCAGCACCAAATTGTCGCGTGTCGCATGAAAGTCGAACTTGAAAACGAGGAACTTGTTGCACGCTCGCTTGAGGTGACCAGCGCGCTCAGTCAAGCCAATATTGAACTCAAAAACAGAACAGAAAACGAGCAGTTGGCGATGCTTGATGCGAAAGTCAGGTCCGAACAACTCGCGATGCACATGTCCCGCACACTGCTGCCGATTGCCGAATGCGACCGCAACTTCAACGTGATCGAGTGGAATGCAGCAGCGGAGGCCACGCTGGGCTATCGTTTTAAAGACGTGCGCGGACTTCCTTTGATCGCAACATTATTGCCAGCGGAAAATCGTGTTGCTGCCAAGCCAGTGATTGAAAAATTATTGCGGGAAGACCGTGCGAGCACCATCGACATGCCGCTGCAAAATAACGGTGGCAAACGCGTCCCCATGCGCCTGTTCTTCACACCGATTCGCGTTGCCGACGGCATTCCGGTTCGGATTGCTGTTGTCATGACGCCAGCTTAGTAGCGTTCTTACCAGTAGACGAGTGACTTACGGCAGCATCATTTCGTCTGGTTCAGCACCCAGACGTTTGTGCACCCGTCGCACCGCCCACCAGATTCCAAGCGCGACAAACGGTATCGACGCGCCAGTCACCAACTCAACGGACAGCGGTACGCCTGCCTCCCCGATTGCTTTGGCGGCAAAGCCCACCAGTCCGACGACGTAGTAGGTGATTGCGGCGATTGAGAGACCCTCCACGGTCTGTTGCAACCGCAACTGCATTCTTGCGCGACGGTTCATGGATGCCAGCAACGCCTGATTCTGTTGTTCACGCTCGATATCGACTCGCGTACGTAACAGATCGCTGGCGCGGGCGACCCGTTCGGATAAATCCAGCAGGCGTTTTTCGGCCGAACTGCAGGTCGCCATTGCGGGCGCGAGCCGACGATCCATGAACTCTTCGATTGTTTGCACAGCATTCAGCCGCTCTTCGCGCAGCTCGGCGATGCGGCGTTTGGTGAGATCGTAATAAGCGCGCGATGCGCCAAAACGGAAGCTGTTCGCCGCCACTTCACTTTCCACCGTTGCAGCGAGGCGGGTCAATCGTACCAATAGCGCCGGCTCATCGTGCGTGCTGTCCTTGGCCATGAGCGATGTGATTTCAGCTAGTTCCCGTTCCGCGTCGCCCAGCATCGCTGCGGTGCGCCGCGCCACCGGCAGGCCTAGCAACGCCATCATCCGGTACGTTTCAATTTCAAGCAGCCGCTGCACGGTGCGTCCGGCTTGTCGCTTGCCAAGTTTGATGTCCATCAGCAGCATACGGCCAAATTCGTCGGCATGGATCATCAGATCGGTGAGCACGATGCCATTGCCGCCGGCGACTTTGGCCCCGACCAGATAGTTCCCGCCAAACTCGTGGGCCACATCCTGCAAATCGGGAATAACGACATGGTTCTGTTGGACCGCCACGTGAATGGCCACGACCAACGCGCCTGAAAGCGTTGCCAGCCATTCTTCGTTGACCAATGCAATGACGGGATTCTCAAACGGCCGCTCGAAATCGCCCTTGCGTGAAAACGTGTACGTCACAAACTCGGTGTGTCGCTCCCATTTAAGGCGCAAATTGGAATGTTCGGCATTAAAGTGGGTCACCTCGGCGGTGGGCACTTGCACGCCCCAGATCACACAGAGCCGCGCGAGATCGTCAATCGCGGCATTTGCCGCGTCGGCCACATGTGGCAGGTTGGTCGCCGCGGACTCGTAATTAATGGCGATATACGATATGCGCTCAGGTGCGCTGAGTTCCTGTGGAAGCCGCGCATGAATTTCATTACTAAGCAGATAGCGGTGCGGATGATTTGGGGGGAGTCGCATGGGGTCACTTCCTGTTGGCGATGGTTGCCGACTTTGGCGGATTGGTCGATACCCGTCCATCGTAATGTTTTCTGCTGTGAAGCAACAAACCTGCCACGACATTCGTTGGCGAAGGTGAAGCTGCTATTTTGTTTGTTTTTGGAGTACTGCGCGTGACAAGTTGAGCGTGTGCTGTGCTCGGTAATGATAAACCGAGCGCCAATTCAATAGATTTCCAGTGATTCCCAGGCTATTGCGCTGCTACACGCGTCACGCTATATTGCGGTTATGAACTCCCGTTCACTTTTCAATGCCACACCCGTCACAGCACGGCTAATTGCGATTTTGTCGCTTGGCCTGCTGCTGCGCTTCGCGCGCACATAATCCCCTCCCCTCTCATCAACGTTCCCGCGCTCGTCGCATAGAGCGAATTTGTGTTTCCACGTTCGGGCCTGATCAAAACGGCAACCGGATGTCAACGTTTGGAGTTTGTAATGGACAAGTTAATTATTTTTGATACCACCATGCGTGATGGTGAGCAAAGTCCTGGCGCATCGATGACCAAGGACGAAAAGGTTCGCATCGGCAAGCAGTTGGAAAAAATGCGCGTCGATGTGATCGAAGCCGGTTTTGCCGCCGCCAGCCCCGGCGATTTCGAAGCGATCCACGCAGTCGCAACCGCGATCAAGGATTCGACTGTCTGCTCGCTGGCGCGCGCGCAGGTTGGCGACATTCAAAAAGCGGGCGATGCGATCAAGCCTGCCGCGCGTGGACGCATCCACACCTTTATCGCGACTTCGCCGATTCACATGCAACACAAATTGCGCATGACGCCGGATCAGGTACTGGTTGCGGCAGTTGACGCTGTGAAGTTCGCGCGAACGCTTTGCGATGATGTCGAATTCTCGGCAGAAGATGCCGTACGCAGCGAAATGGATTTTCTCTGCCGCGTCTTTGAGGCTGTCATCAACGCGGGAGCCAAAACCATCAACGTTCCTGATACCGTCGGCTACAGCACGCCGGAATTGTGGGCAGAACGATTTCGCACCTTGATTGAGCGCGTGCCAAATGCGGACAAAGTGGTCTGGTCCACGCACTGTCACAACGATCTGGGCATGGCGGTCGCAAATTCTCTCGCCGCTGTCAAAGCCGGTGCGCGGCAAGTGGAATGCACCATCAACGGCCTCGGCGAGCGCGCAGGCAACGCGGCGCTGGAAGAAATCGTGATGGCACTGCGCACGCGCAAAGATTATTTTGAATTAGAGACGCGCATTGACGCGACACAAATTGTGCCGGCATCGAAACTGGTGTCGACCATCACCGGCTATCCGGTGCAACCGAACAAGGCGGTCGTCGGTGCGAACGCGTTCGCGCACGAGTCGGGCATTCATCAGGATGGCGTACTGAAGCATCGCGAAACCTATGAAATCATGCGCGCTCAGGATGTGGGCTGGCACAACAATCGGTTGTCATTAGGCAAGTTATCCGGTCGCTCGGCGTTTCGTGATCGCCTGAAAACGCTCGGTATCGAACTCGACTCCGAAGTCGCGCTTAACGCGGCATTCCAGAAATTCAAGGAGCTTGCAGACAAGAAGCACGAGATCTTCGATGAAGACATTCAGGCGCTGGTATCTGATGAGGCCGTCACGCCGGAAGTCGAACAGTTCAGTCTGGTGGCATTGACTGCGCATACCGAGACCGGTGAAAAGCCGTTTGCGCGCATCGTTATTGCCGACCACGGCAAAGAAAAAGTCAGCGAAGCTACAGGGGCCGGTCCGGTCGATGCGACCTTTCGTGCGCTGGAGACCATCGTCAACAGCGGCGCGGAACTGCAACTTTATTCCGTCAATAACGTGACTGAGGGTACCGATTCGCAGGGCGAAGTGACGGTGCGACTGTCGCGCGCTGGGCGCGTGGTGAATGGCATCGGCTCGGATACGGATATCGTTATTGCGAGTGCCAAGGCTTATTTGAATGCGCTGAACAAGATGGCGCATGGTGAGCGGATGAATCCGCAGATGGGGGACTAAATTTGGTAATCCTTTGCGCGTAACATACAGGCCTTATCGATTCTGGACGGCACCATGACTGCGAAAAAACTGCTCGCCGAGCTCGGCGTTGATCTGAATGCATATCAGGGCGAGGGCCTCGCCGGTCGTTCGCCCATCGACGGCGCAACGCTCGCGATGTTGCGCTGCGATTCACCTGAAGTAGTCGCAACTAAAATTGCAGCCGCACATCAGGCGTTTTTAATTTGGCGAAATATCCCCGCGCCAAAGCGCGGTGAACTGGTACGCCTGCTGGGTGAAGAGTTGCGGGCCAATAAGGATGCGTTGGGTCAACTTGTCACCATCGAGTCTGGAAAAATTCTGCAGGAGGGCTTGGGCGAAGTGCAGGAGATGATCGACATCTGCGATTTCGCGGTTGGCCTTTCTCGTCAGTTGTACGGGTTGACGATTGCATCCGAGCGACCCGAGCATCGCATGATGGAACAATGGCATCCGCTTGGTGTGGTCGGCATCATCAGCGCGTTCAATTTTCCGGTTGCCGTCTGGGCGTGGAATGCGGCGCTGGCGTTGGTGTGTGGCAACGCGCTGGTGTGGAAGCCTTCCGAGAAAACACCACTAGTGGCGTTGGCATCAGTTTCATTGCTGGAGCGCGCTATCAAGCGTTATCGCGAAACCAGCGGCGTTGTGCCCGAAGGGCTCTCGCAAGTTTTGGTCGGTCGTGCCGATGTCGGCGAGATGATGGTTGATGATGCGCGTGTCGCATTGATTTCTGCCACCGGGTCGACACGCATGGGCCGCGCTGTGGCGACCAAAGCTGCCGCGCGTTTCGCCAAAACCATTCTTGAGCTCGGCGGTAACAACGCCATGATCGTGGCACCCACGGCTGACTTGAAAATGGTGCAGACCGCTGCGGTGTTTTCGGCTGTTGGCACCGCCGGGCAGCGTTGCACGTCGCTCAGGCGATTGATTGTTCACACTAGCATTGCCGATCAATTGCTGCCGAGACTGAAGTCCGCGTATGCGTCGATTCGCATCGGCAACCCGTTGGACGCCAATACACTCGTCGGGCCGCTGGTCGATAAGGCCGCGTTCGACGCGATGCAAGCGGCGTTGCGAACCGCCGCTGCCGATGGTGGTGTCGTGACCGGCGGCGAGCGCGTGCTGGAAACTGAACATCCGCACGCGTATTACGCGAAACCAGCCATTGTTGAAGTCGCATCGCAGACGCCAGCGGTGTGCCATGAAACGTTCGCGCCGATTCTGTACGTGTTGCGCTACGAGAACCTGGATGAGGCGATTGCGCTGCAGAACGCCGTGCCGCAAGGCTTGTCCTCATCGATATTTACTAGCGATATGCGTGAGGCCGAGATGTTCCTCGCGGCATCGGGCAGCGACTGCGGCATCGCCAACGTCAACATCGGCACATCCGGTGCCGAAATCGGCGGTGCTTTTGGCGGTGAAAAGGAAACCGGCGGCGGCCGTGAATCGGGTTCCGATAGCTGGAAGGCATATATGCGCCGCGCCACCAACACCATCAACTACTCGCGCGCGTTGCCGTTGGCGCAGGGAATCAAGTTCGATCTCTGACGATTGCGTCAGATAGTTCATCACGCGCTGTAAGGATTTTTTCTGACCTACGACTGAGGAGGCAAGCGGCAGGATTAAGGCTACGATAGTCTGTCCGATCCGCCCACCCTCACAACACAATCGAAGGAGTATCAAAAATGAAGAAGTCTTTACTGAAAGTTGTTATGGGTTCCATCGCTGTTTCCATGATGGGTTTGTCCATGCCATCGTTCGCCGACAAATGGACGCAAGCAGAGGTCGAGCGCTACGTCGCCAAGTGCGATATAAACAAGGACGGCATGATTTCGAGAGTCGAAGTCATGAAACAGGCAGCTGAAATGTTCGACAAGATGGATACCGGCAAGAAGGGCATGCTGGAAGAAAAAAAGGCCCTGGCGTTTCTGTTTGAGTTGCAAATGGGTGACGGCGCGCCCAGCACTTATATGACTTCGAAGGCCGATTTGATGAAAAAAATCG
>JANNRY010000227.1:0-13102 GCA_031401935.1 Betaproteobacteria bacterium
ACTGCCACCGTGCTCAATTACGTCCGCGCCACGCAGGCGTTGATGATTAATAATTCTGCCGTACAGGCACTCACGCAGGCAGAGCTAGCTGCGCTGGCGGCTTATATCGGGAACGTCGTTCCGGTGAATGAAGTCACCACTGCATTCAATACTGCTGTGCCAATTAATGTATCCAGCCACATCACGCTTAACACCATTTCGTTTACCAGCGTGGATGTCGTCACACCACCCACCAACGGCACGCTCTCGGCATTCACTGCAACGTCAGTCACCTACACACCAAACCCGGGCTTTGTCGGTGTCGACAGCTTTACGTATCAAGGCAAGCGCACCGGTCCCAGTTTGACTGGTGACCCGCGCACTGTCACGGTCACTGTCATCGGTCAGATGCCTGTGATCAGCAGCACGCTCACGCTCAACGGCACATTCGGTCAGGCCGTCAACTATCAGATCGTCGCATCCGGCACGCCCACGAGTTTTGGGGCCTCCGATCTGCCCGCATCACTCAGCATCGATACCGGCACCGGCGCGATCACCGGCATCGCGTCTGTGGTCGGCAACTTCAATTCAACGCTCGCCGCGACCAATGGCAATGGCACAGGTAACGCAACGCTCAACATCATTATCGCTAAGGCCGCACAGACAATTACGTTCGGTGCGCAAACCAGTCCGCGCGCATTCAGCGTCGGTGGCAGCTTTGCAATCGCGCCACTGGCCACTGGTGGGGCATCTGGAAATTCGCTGGCGTACAGCTCAACCACGCCGGGCGTGTGCACGCTAAGTGGGACCACCGTCAATATTGTCAGCGCAGGACTCTGTACACTAGCCGCGAATCAGGACGGCAACGGCGACTACAACAGCGCCACCCAGGTCACACAAAACGTAACCATCACCCCAATCGCGCCAGCACCACCAGCGCTTGATGATGCCACCGCCGGCAATGCGCAGGCGACGATCAACTTTACGCCGCCATCGAACAACGGCGGCAGCGCCATCACCAATTACACCGCCACTTGCGGCGCTATATCTGCCAACGGCCCCACTTCGCCCATCACAGTAACGGGCCTGACCAACGGCGCGACTGTCACTTGTACCGTCACTGCTACGGGTCCCGGCGGCACCAGCGCCGTGTCCAATGGCGTGTTGGTGACACCCGCCTCTATCACGACGCCGGGCGCACCCACGATTGGCATGGCGATTCCCGGCAACACCCAAGCCACCATCGCCTTCACACCACCGACATCCAACGGCGGCAGCACCATCACAAGCTACACCGCGACCTGTAACCCCGGCAACATAACGGGCAGCAATGGTGCTTCGCCGATCACAGTGTCGAGTTTAGTGAACGGAACAAGCTACACCTGTAGCGTGACAGCGACAAACTCAATCGGCGAAGGTGCAGCATCGGCAACGGTGAACGTGGCGCCGGGGACAGCGCTGGCACTCGTCGGCGTCGTATCCAGAAAAACTCATGGTGCGACCGGCAATTTTGATCTAGTCGTCAATTCCGCCTTGGCCATCAATGATGCCATCACCACCGAGCCACGCACCATCGGCGCGGGCCATACGCTGGTGTTCCAGTTCAGCGGCGCAGTCGCGGTCACCGGTTCGGTCGCCGCTGTTGACTCATCAGCTCTTTCGGTCGGCACCGTGTCGGCTGTAGCGTCCGGCAACGATGTTGTCGTCACACTCACCGGTGTTCCAGATAACAAACGCGTCACGGTATTGCTGACTAACGTGAATGCGGTCGGACTCGATGCATCCGCATCGGTCGGCTTCCTTGTTGGCGATGTGAATGGCACGGGCAGCGTGAACTCAAGTGACATCAGCGGCGTGAAAGCGCGGTCAGGACAGACCACAACTGCCGTGAATTTCAAGTTTGACGTGAACGCAACTGGAGCGATTAACGCTTCGGACATCTCAGCCGTGAAGGCGCGATCGGGATTGGTGTTGGCGCCTTAAAGGCGCCTGTCATTTCGAACGAAGCGAGAAATCTGCTGTTGATTCGTCAATAAAAAGTAGATTTCTCAGCTGATAGAACAAGGTTTGAAGTGATAAATTATTGGACAGACTCAAGCACTGGCGCGGCTTTCAGGCACTTTTTGCCTGAAAATGCCCCGCCAATGATGCCCTCACCTGTTTTCTAACATTCACCCCTCAGGAAATGACGCGCACGTTAACTCAATAACGCCAACTTTTAATGTTATCTTTCTGTTAGCGAGCTATTTACTGCGCGCTGCAAAGGAAATGATGGAGTATTCAGAAAAGCAGACTGCTGCAATGGCTTTCGTTAATAATATTTTCTCCACAGGTTCGTTTATTGCGCTGGCCCTGCTGTCAGTAGTGGGCTTGACACTAGGCTACGCGCCCGACTCGAACGCACAGCCCGCCTTGACCAGCGCAACCTATGACGCTGCGGCAGGCAACTTGGTTGTCACTGGCACAAACATGACTAATGGCGACACCATCGCCGTCAACAAACTCACATTAACCGGCGAAGGTGGGGCTGAGTATGCGCTGACGTCAACCAACGTCACTGCAAGTAGCGCAACTACTTTTTCGATCACGCTGAATGCAATAGACAAGGCGGCAGTAAACCAGATCATCAACAAAAATGGCAGCAGCGCCAACGACAGCACGCCGTATAACCTCGCAGCGGCCGATGACTGGAACGCGAACATTACCGCAGGCGATACCTCGGACGCGATCAATGCGGTGACGGCAAACAATGTTCTTATCGGTCAGACGATTACGTTTGGTGCGAATCCTGGGCCCTTGGAGCTTTTCTGTTGTGCGATGCCATTGTTCAGCATCAACGCTACAGGTGGCGCATCTGGAAACCCTGTGACCTTCTCCTCGCTCAGCCCTAGCGTCTGCATTGTCCACCCTACTTTTGGCATCTTCGCAATTGGTGCAGGCGTTTGTACCATTGCCGCCGATCAGGCGGGTAATGCAAATTACAGTGCGGCAGCACAGGTCACGCAAGTCATCACTATCAATAAACAGAACGTGTCTCTCAGCTTTGGCTCGAACCCCGGCCCCGTAACGTTTGCGTCTGGGGGTACGTTCCTGATTCAAATATTCCCCTCGTCAGCTCCTACCGGAGCTAATCCTGTCACCACCACCTCGCTGACGGCGGGCGTATGCTCAGTGGCTGGCACAACCGTTACCATTGTTGCGGTAGGCATGTGCACCATCGCTGCCAATCAAGCTGGCAATGCCAACTACAACCCGGCGCAACAAGTCACGCAAGACATCATCGTCAACGCTATAAGTCAGACGATTACGTTTGGAACTAACCCGGGGCCAAGGTCGTTTGCGGGCGCATTGGCTTTAGTCGTTACGGCCACCGGCGGCACTTCGGGGAACCCTATAGTTTTCACCTCGCTTACGAGCAGCGTCTGTAACAATGTAAGTGGTCTGGCTTTCATCGGCTCGGTTGGCACTTGTGTCATCGCCGCCAATCAAGCAGGAAATGCTACGCACCTCGTGGCACCGCAAGCAACACAGGCCATAACTATCACGCAAGGCACTCAGACGATTACTTTTGGCGTAAATCCCGGTCCACTGACATTTGCGCCCAACGGTACGTTTTCAGTCAATGCCACCGCCACTGGATACACCGGTGTCTCAATAGGCCCCGTAGTATTCACTAGCTTGACAACAAGTGTCTGCACAGTGATTGGCAACACAGTTACCACGGTCACCAAAGGCATCTGCATAATCGCTGCAGACCAACCGGGCAACGCCAACATCGACCCTGCTCCGCAAATCACACAAAGTATCACGATCAACGGCATTCCACAGGGCATCATGTTCGACACACCGCCGAACGCGAACGTCGGAGACAGCGGCACACTTTTTGCGACCGGCGGCCTATCTGGCAACCCTGTCGTATTTACCAGCATCACCCCATCCATATGCATCATGACTGACAGTACGTACACCGCTATTGCTGGCGGCGGTTGTACTATCGCCGCCGACCAAGCGGGAAACGCCTTCTACGCTCCAGCTCTGCGGATCACGCGGGGCATCGGTGTGAACGGCGTGCCACCCGTCGTCACTCTCAGTGCCGTCGCAACTCGAAAACAACACTTCGGCAGCAATCGCGACATCTTGATTGATCACACGTTACCCATCGGCGGTAACATCAGCACAGAGCCACGTGCGATTGGCGCAGGTCACCAGCTTGTGTTCCAATTCAGCGGCCCGATAAACCTGCCCGGCTTTCCCGGCGCAGTCGACAGCGCTCTGTTCGACATTGGCAGCGCCAGTGCTGTTGTAAACCCGCTCGCAAACAACGAAGTCATCGTCAGCCTCACCGGCATCCCGGATAACAAAAGGGTCAAAGTGACGCTCACGAACGTAAATAATATTGCCGTTCCGTTTGCGGCTTCTATCGGCTTCATGCTTGGTGATGTAAATGGCACGCGCAGCATTAACGCAAGCGACATCAGCGCAGTGAAAGCGCGATCAGGCCAGACGACCGATGCATCCAATTACAGGTTCGATATCAATGTGTCGGGCACAGTCAACTCTTCTGACATCTCAGCGGTGAAGGCAAGATCAGGGCTCACGTTGCCGCCGTAAATAGTTAACCTCAAGGACTGGCGCGGCTCACCGACAATATTAAGCCCGGAAGCCACACTGAATGGCGCTTTACGCTTATTTTTACTCAGCACATCGCATTACGACGCTCACCGCTTCCGCGCCAACGTCAACCCATCACCAATCGGCAACATCGAGATATCCACCCGCTCATCGCGCAGCAGTTTGGTATTGAGCGCCTGCAACGCCAACGTGTCCGCGTCTTCGGCGGGCACGGCGACTTTTCCGCTCCACAATGTGTTGTCGATGGCGATCAGTCCGCCTGTGCGCAGCAGCTTTAGGCAGCGCTCGTAATAGGCGTCGTAGCCGCTTTTGTCGGCATCGATAAAAGCAAAATCATATTGCCCCTGCTCACCTGCGTGGATACGCGCATCGAGCGTGACCAGCGCGGGCGCCAACTGCAAATCGATTTTGTGCGCCACGCCGGCGGCTTGCCAGTGCGGCACGCCGACCTTCGTAAATTCGTCGCTGATATCGCATGCCAGTAGTTTGCCGTCATCCGGTAGGGCGAGCGCAACGGAGAGCGCGCTGTAGCCAGTGAACACGCCGATCTCGATGGTGCGGCGCGCGTTGATGAGTCGAATCAGCAACGCCATGAACTGGCCTTGCTCGGGTGAAATCTGCATCATCGCGTGCGGATGCGTGCGTGTTGCTTCGCGCAACGCCACCTGCGCAGGATGTTCGCGCAGCGTATGGTTGAGCAAATATTGATAAACGGTGTCGTTGAGATTCAGGGTGCGGCTGGACATGGCGTTGGTTCCTTGATTGATTATTGAGGATTACCTGCGCGACATTTTTCCCTCATCCCCACCCTTCTCCCGAGGGGAGAAGGGCATTACCTCCCTCTCCACCGGGACAAGGGAACACTTGAAGCGAAGCAGAGGGATAGAGGGTGAGGGAAGGAAATATCGCGGCTTTGTTGTCACGGTGTTTTGTAATTCTCAATAGTCTCTGACATCGATGTGGCCGAATGAGAAGGCGTCGCTACGACAATTGCTGCAGCCATTGTTGCATCGCGCCAACCGCGTTGTCATAAGATAATTTTCTGCCTTCTTCTCGCGCCGCAGCATACCTCACCGGGCCGAGTGCCCCGCGCGTGCGCTCGACGAACGGTGCGAGAAACGCGGCATCAACCACATCTCGGCGGCGGCCCATCTGCACCGTGTGAATGTCGGCTGCACCATCGAAGCGGGCGGCGTGCTCCCAGAAGCCAAGATGCGCGGCAAGCCCCGCGCACACTTCCATCACCACCAGCCGTCCGCGCTTTGACCCAAGCTCGTCCGAAATCGCGAGCGATTCGATAAGCATCGCGCGTGCGCGAGCGTGCGCGCCGGTAGTCTTGGCGGTAACTACTGCGACCATCGCCAGATTGTTCAGCCCGATCATCGACCGCAGCCGGTCACCATCCGCCTGCGCATGCTTCAGACCCTCCTCATAAAGCCGCTCGGCCGCGCCGAGATTTCCCTCCAGACGTTCCAGCTCGGCCAAGCTCGTTGCAACCCGATTAAAAAGTGCCGACTGATCCCCAAGCTGTCGCGTCAGTGTCAGTGCCTCCTCCATATAAACGCGAGCCCTCAATCGATCATGAAGACTTAGCCGCACGAAACCAAGCACCGCCAGTACATTCGGCAACAGATCGGAAAAGCCCCCCGCACGGGCGATCAATAAACTTTCTGTCAGCCACGCCTCGGCTTCGACATCGAGATTCCGATAGCTGCATAACGAGCCGACATTCATCAGCCCCTCACAGCGCAACCGATCCTCATGCAGGGCACCCGGTCGCGCCAGCGCCTGAACAAAGGCATGATGGCCTCGCTCCAGCAGCCCGCGACTGAGCCAAAAACGCATCAACGCATTCACCAGCCGCAAACCGCGCGCAGCCCCATCGTCTGCGTGGTCGCACCAACTATGTGCGGCTAGAAAATTATCGCGGTCGAGATCCAGCTGCGTCAGCCAGAACCCTTGGTCAGGACCAACAAGCTCCGTTTTGGCTTGTTCGGCCAGCGCAAGAAAACACGTGAGATGCCGCTCGCGCGTTGCGCGTTGCTCGCCGGATTCGGCCAACCGCTCCAGTGCATATTGGCGCATGGTCTCCAGCAAGCGGTAGCGCATCTCGCCACCTTCGTGATGCTCGACGGCGACGAGGGATTTTTCGACCAAGGCACCGAGGTGATCCAGAACCGCCCACCCGTCGATGTCGCCAGATGCGGCCACCTGCTGGGATGCCTCAAGCCCGAAAGGACCGGACATGACGCCCAGCCTGCGGAACACAGCCTGCTGCTCAGGTGATAACAGCGTGTGGCTCCATTCGAGTGCTGCGCGCAGCGTACGATGGCGCGGGGGCGCTGCGCGTGAGCCCCCGCTGAGCACAAACAGGCGCTGGCCGAGACGATCACGCAGGCCTTGCACACCGAGCAACTGGACGCGGGCGGCAGCGAGCTCAATGGCCAGCGCAATACCGTCGAGCCGCGCACAAATATCCACCACCGCGGCGACATTGGATTCGTTCAGCGCAAAATGGAGATCGGCAGCGTGCGCGCGATGCTCAAACAAGCGTACCGCTCCCGCACGTCTGGCACATTCGAGTGTGGCCTCAACCGGTAGTGTCAGCGTGCCCACACGATAAATCTGCTCGTGTGCGACCTTCAGTGGTTCCTGACTCGTGGCCAGCAGATGCAGCCGTGGCGCGGCATGCAACAGCGCGGCTGCAAGTGCCGCAATCGGCGCGACAAGATGCTCGCAATTATCGAACACGATCATCATGTGCCGTTCCTTCACCGCGTCGGCCAGCGCTTCGGTCGCATCAGTACCACCGAGCGTCACCTGCAATGCACCGGCGACGGTGGCCGCAAGCGGTGCGCCGTCCATCAGGGGTGCCAGGTCCACCACGCATACGCCGTGTGTGAAAGACGGTTTCATCGCCCGCGCCACCGAATGTGCCAACGCGGTCTTGCCGATGCCGCCCGCACCGATCAGCGTGACAAGCCGGTGTGCCACAATCAAGCGCGCCAGGGTCTTAAGTTCGTCGTCGCGACCGAACAACGTGGGTACCTCGCCTAGCCGGTCGGTCGATCTGCGCGCTCTTGTGGCTAACGCGGCGTCAGTTGGCGATTCAATTGGCGCGGCGGGCGTTTCAACCTTGCTGCTTGCCAACGCTGTTAGCGTCGCTGTAAAGCGATAGCCGCGACCGGGAACCGTAGCGATGGTCTGTGGGCCAAGCAACTTTCGCAAGGCCGACACATGTACTTGTAGATTGTTTTCCTCGATCACCAGCCCCGGCCAGACAATTTCAAGCAGCTCGTTCTTGCTCACCACGCGATCACGGTGCTCGATGAGTACCAGCAACAGGTCAAACGCACGCGCGCCGAGCCTGACTGGCTGGCCATCGACCAGCACCTGACGCGCTTCGCGCCGGATGGCGCAGCGATCAAATACAAAATCGGCAGCGATGGTCGAATCGGGCATGTGCCCCCTCCCAAGGACGATGGCGCATTCTACGGCAAGGGTCCCGGATTCAGAACAATTAAGGTCGCCCCCAAAGACCTGAATGGCTAAAGCGCGCAGAGTGCCTGAATTGTCAACGCACCGAAAGCATCGCGCAATGGCCGACCCTCAAGATACTGTCAGCCCCGACTATCTCAGCACAGTCGCACAACTGATGGCGGGCATCAGGGAAAAGAGCGTCGAGTTGTTGGCGCTGAAGGCGGGGCATCGCGTGCTCGACTCAGGCTGCGGCACGGGTATCGACCCAATCACATTGGGGCATCTGGTTGGCGCCACCGGCGAAGTACACGGGGTTGACTACGATGCAGCAGTGGTCGCGAAATCGAAAACGCGCGCAGAAACCAGCGGGGTGAGTGGGTGGGTCTCGTACCATCATGCCAATGCCACTGCGCTGCCATGGGCCGGTGGCTACTTCGATGCCTGCCGCTGTGAGCAGGTTTTCCAGCACTTACTCGATCCAGAGCGCGCATTCGACGAAATGGTGCGTGTCACCAAACCCGGCGGCCATCTGGTTGTTATCGACACTGATTGGGCCACCCTCACCATCGATAGCGACGAAACCGATATTGAGCGGCGTCTGGTGCAATTCCACACCACACACATGATGAACAACCCATATTCCGGGCGACATCTGCACCGCATGTTCGCCAATCGCGGGATGATGGATTGTCACATCGATGTGCAACCGGTCTTTGTGACAAATGTTGCACTCGCGCGCCAGCTTATTGGGCTCGATCAAATCGCCATTGAGGCGCAAGCAGCCGGCGTGATCGACGCTGAAGAGTCACGCCGCTGGGAAGCCAGCCTCAATCGTGCGGCGGTGACAGGCGGATTTTTTGCCGGTGCAAATGCCGTGATGGTATCCGGACGAAAGCCGGCGCATCTGATGGCAACAAAAGGCAGTTACGAACGTCAACATTGAGGCGGCAACTGGCGACCGCTTTCATTGCAATCGATCAAGCCAGCAACGCAATTGAACTTCACCAACAACCAAGGAGTTTATAAATGAAAAAGATTTTCAAAATCGCACCGTTACTCGCCATGCTGGCCTGCCCGCTGATTGCCAAGGCAGATTATCTCGACGTGATCGAGTTCAAAATGAAGGAAAGTTGCACGATGACAAAATACATGGATATCGTGAAGGATTTCAACGCGCTCTATGGACCGCAGGGTTACAAAGCCGAGATCCTGTCGGCAACCTATAGCAGTAACCTCGATGCGCAAATCTGGGTCGGTCGCAGCAAGGATGGTGCAACCTTCGGAAAGCTCTATGACAAGTGGCTTGCCGCCGTGGCCGATCCCAACACGGCCGAGGGCAAGCTCGGTGCGCGATTTGCCGCTTGTTCGTCGAACGTCGCTCGCCGCAGCTACAACACACGATAACGCCCCTGTCCCAATCAGCATAAAACTCAAGCACAGGCGCGCTTTGCAGAGCATAAATGCCTGAAACACCTCGCCAGTGCTAGAGGTAATAGTAGCAAGTGGGCCGTCAGGCTACCTGAAAAACCGCCAACGACCAAAGGCGTCAGCAAAATCAAAAAGATGTTCTCTTCCACAACCTTCAAGGGAAAAACCATGTTGAAAAATTTATCCAGAAATTTCGCCGTACTTTGTGCGGCAGGCCTGATGATGTTTGCATCCAACCCACTACTTGCACAGGAGTGGTCTGCGCCGCAGAAGGAGATATGGAAAAACGTTGAGGCGTATTGGGCGGCGGATGCGGCGGGCAATAGCGAAGGCTTCCTTGCATACTTTCACGCCGACTACTTAGGCTGGGATCACCTGCGTGCGGCGCCCGGCGGCAAGGACGCGGCAAGGAAATTCATCACCCATGGCCACAAGACTACAAAAACGCTGGTATACGACATCCAGCCGGTTGGCATCAAGATCCACGGCAATGTCGCGTTCGCGCACTATCACTTCGTGCAAATCACCAAGGATGCAGCCGGAAAGGAAAAAGAAAGCGCCGGTCGCTGGACTGACATCCTGATGAAGCAGGGAGACAAGTGGGTACTGATCGGCGATCACGGCGGGCGTACCTCTAAGGAGTAGTGGCATAGCCCGGCTCAGGTGCGCGCCTGACCCGGGCTGTAGAGGCACCATCATTCAATCAAAAGGAAAGCACAAATGAATCAACCATCCGAATTCAAAAAACGACTGGGCGGAAAAGTCGCCATCATCACCGGCGCGACGGGCGGTATTGGCGAAGCGACGGCGAAACTTTTTTTGCACGAAGGTGCGAGCGTCATGCTCGTCGCCCGTTCAGCGGCGAAGCTCAAGGAAACTTGCGCCAGACTCGGCGAAGGCAAGAATCTGGCGCACTTTGTCGCCGATGCGACGGATGAGGCCGCAACTTCAGCAGCAGTCGCAGCGGCCATCAAGACCTTTGGCGGCGTGGACATCCTGCTGGCCAACGCCGGTACGGAGGGCGCCGTCAAGCCTATCGAGGCGCAGAGCATGTTGGAATTCGAGGAGGTGCTGCGCACCAACGTCATCGGCGTGTGGCTGGCAATAAAATACTGTGTTGCGCCGATGAAAGCGCGCGGTGGCGGTTCGATGATCGCGCTGTCGTCAATCGCGGGCGTGATCGGCGCGCCGGGATTGGCACCCTACATCGCCAGCAAGCACGCCGTGTTTGGTCTGGTAAAAACGGCGGCGCTGGAACTGGGCGCGTCGAAAATTCGCGTCAACGCGATCGGGCCCGGGCCGATCGACAACCGCATGATTCGTTCGATCGAAATACAAGCGTCGTCGGAAAATCCCGACGCGGTTCGCGCGCATTTCACGGCAATGATCGCTTTGCAACGCTACGGCACCAGCGAAGAAGTCGCGCAACTCGCCTTATTTCTGGCCAGTGACGATGCCTCGTATTGCAGCGGCGGAATTCACATGATTGATGGCGGTTTTACTGCGGCTTAGCAAGCTACAAAAACGCAGTTCGCCAATTTCTTTTTCATCACGCATCACCAATGGAGCCAATTCATGAGCCAGATAACTGAAACTATTCGCGGCTTGTATACCGCCTTCGCCAAGGGCGACATCCCAACCGTGCTTGGCGCGCTTGCGCCGAACGCACGCTGGACTGAAGCGGAAGGTGGCCCCTATGGCGGCACATTTGTGGGTCCCAATGCGGTACTGGAAAATGTTTTTATGAAAATTGGTGGCGAATGGGAAGGCTATGCGGCCGTACCCGATGAATTTATCGCCAACGACAATACCGTCGTCGCACTCGGCAAATACAGCGGCAAATACAAAGCCACTGGCAAGAGTTTTACAGCGCCCTTTGTACATGTATGGAAATTTCTGGATGGCAAGGTAATTTCATTTCAGCAGCACACCGACACCGTTGTGCATCGGCGTCCGATGCAATGAGCGCTACCCAAGCAACCAATCCACTTGTTCCACTTGCATAAGGAGTTGTCATGTCAAAGCTGCTTACGCCGACCGCACCAACCGAAGAAAATCATCACCGCATTCATGTGCACAGCCACAGCCAACATATCGGCATTACCCGGCGTGGCATGCTGACTGCATCGGCAGCACTTACCGGCGCAGCGCTGGTCGGCGTGATGTCCCCCATATCGGCGCAGCAGTCGCGCCTCCGGCCGACGAGCGAGCAAATTATGGGGCCGTTTTATCCCGTGACGCTCCCAGCCGATCAGGATGCCGATCTTACCGTCATTGCGGGCAAGAACGGTCGCGCACTTGGACAGATTGTGTACCTCAGTGGCCGCGTCACCAACGTTCGTGGCGAGCCGATTGCGAATGCGGAATTAGAAATTTGGCAAGCCAATTCGGTCGGTCGCTACAACCATCCCGGCGATACGGGATCCCCGCCGATTGATCCCAATTTCGAGGGCTACGCAAAAATCCGCACCGGTGCCGACGGCAACTACAGCTTAAAGACCATCAAGCCTGCCGCCTACCCTGCTGGTGCGGGATGGACACGGCCACCGCACATTCACTTCGACATCAAGGGACGCGCCAGCCGGCTCGTCACACAGATGTATTTCGAGGGTGAAGCGCTGAACGAAAAAGACAGGTTGTTCACCAGCGCCAGCACGGAGGGCAGAAAATCCTTGCTCGCGCGGGCCGACGCACCCTCGGGCAAACAGGAGCGCGACGCGCTGGTAGCGGTTTGGGATGTGGTGTTGGCTACGGGTTGATCGCGGCGGCTCGTCGATTCTCGCGCGTGCGGCATCGCCCTAAAATGCCGCAACAGAATAAGGTCACCCTATGAAAATCACACCTTACCGCCGGGCTGGATGGCTAGCTACCGGCGCAATTGCAGTATTACTTGCCACCAGCACTGCCCAAGCGCAGCCGCCACGTTGCCTGACCGCGTCAAAGTTCGGCCCGACCGACCAGATCGGTAACGTCAACCACATCACGCCGGCGAAGACACTGGCCGCCGCAAAGTTGGTGACGCGCGGCAAGGCGTATCGCCTCGGCATCGAAACAAACAAAGACACACCCGCTTTCCCGCCGCGCACGTTTGCGATCACCATTGTCCAACCTGGTCAGGCGGGCGGCGCCACACTCGGGCCAACCAAGACCACCTACAACGACGATATCATTTCCGGCTGGGCCGGTGTTGGTTCGCAAATTGACGGCTTCGGCCACGTCGGCATCGACAACCTTTACTTCAATTGCAACAAGGCCGCTGACTTTGCCATGGCTGATGGCCTGACGAAGCTCGGTATCGAGAACGTGCCCGCTGTCGCCACGCGTGGAGTGTTGCTCGACATGGCCGGTTATTTCAAAACCGATATGGTTAAAGAAGGCACGCCATTCAATCGCGCCGAAATTGAAGGCGCCATGAAGCGTCAGGGTATCAAGTCGATCGACAAGGGCGATGTGGTGCTCTTCCATACTGGCTGGATGAAGTTACTCGGCAAAGACAACAAGCGCTTTGGTTCCGTCGGCCCCGGCCTCGGCATTGAGGGTGCAAAGTATCTTGCCTCGCTGGAAGTGGCCATGATCGGCGCCG
>JANNRY010000228.1:0-9300 GCA_031401935.1 Betaproteobacteria bacterium
TTGGCGCGACATTGCCATTGAAATTGCGCCTGAATATCCCGACGTCGAGCTTAGTCATATGCTCGTCGACAATGCTGCGATGCAATTGGTGAGAAATCCCAAACAGTTCGACGTGATGGTGGCAGGCAATATGTTCGGCGATATTCTTTCCGACGAGGCGTCGATGTTGACCGGTTCAATCGGTATGCTCCCGTCGGCCTCACTCGATGCCAACGCCAAAGGGCTGTACGAACCCATACACGGCTCAGCACCGGACATCGCGGGCAAAGGGTTGGCGAATCCGCTGGCGCAAATTTTGTCGCTCGCGATGATGATGCGCTATACCTTCAAGCTTGCCGATGTCGCCACACGCGTGGAAGGTGCGGTGCGAAAAGCGCTGGCGTCAGGGCTGAGGACCGGGGACATTGCTAAAAAAGGCGACAAAACATGTAGCACCAGTGAAATGGGTGCCGCAGTTGTTGCAAATATGTAGATCAAGCATTGGCGGGTATTTCAGGCCATTATGTGCCTAGCAGCCCCGCCAGTGCTAGAGTTTATTGAATATTGTGAAGTTGAAAAGGGTGTGTGAATAAATCATGTCATTGTTAAAAGTCGGAATGGTCGGATGGCGCGGGATGGTGGGCTCGGTGCTGATGGATCGCATGCGTGCGGAGAAGGATTTCGCGTTGATCGAGCCAACATTCTTCACAACCTCGAATGTTGGTGGACAGGCGCCCACAGAGGCCAATGGCGCGCCGTTGCTGGATGCGAGGGATATTTCACATCTCAAACAGATGGATGTGATCATTACTTGCCAAGGCGGCGACTACACGAACGAAAATTACGCACCTTTGCGTGCGGCTGGCTGGAAGGGCTACTGGATTGACGCCGCCAAAACACTGCGCATGAAGGATGATGCCATTATCATTCTCGACCCCGTCAACATGCCGGTGATCAAGACTGCGCTTGCTAAAGGCGTAAAAGATTACATCGGCGGCAATTGCACCGTGAGTTGCATGCTGATGGGGCTGGCTGGGTTGTTCAAGGCCGATTTGATCGAATGGATGACCTGCATGACCTATCAGGCGGCGTCCGGCGGCGGTGCCACGCATATGCGTGAATTACTCACTCAGTTTGGCTCGCTTCACGCAGAGGTGAACGCACTGCTGGATGATCCCCACTCTGCGATTCTGGAAATTGACCGCAAAATTCTGGCGCGTCAGCGAGCCTTCTCCGCCGATGAAACCCAACATTTTGGCGTCCCGCTGGGCGGCAATCTGATTCCGTGGATCGACAAAGATATGGCCACGATGGGAAACCCTGGCATGTCTCTTGAGGAATGGAAAGGGATGGCAGAGACCAATAAAATTTTGGGACGTGGTGATAGCGCTGCAACGCCTGCAATCCCGATTGATAGTCTCTGTATTCGCGTCGGCGCGATGCGCTGCCACAGTCAGGCGCTGACGATCAAGCTTAAGAAGGATGTTCCACTCGCAGATATCGAAGCGATCATCGCAAACGACAACGAGTGGGTTAAGTTGATTCCGAATGAGCGCGAGCGCAGCATTCGTGAGCTCACGCCTGCGGCTGTGACTGGCAGCATGGATATTCCGGTCGGACGTTTGCGCAAATTAGCCATGGGACCTGAATATCTGTCCGCATTTACGGTCGGCGACCAGTTGCTTTGGGGGGCTGCGGAGCCGTTGCGTCGCATGCTTCGAATTATTTTGGAAAAATAGTTTATTTATCAAATAGTTAATGGTTTTTTGGCTGTAAATACGTGAGAAAACCTAATCGCGGGTTGAAAAATCGCCCGGTTTCGCTTCTAATGCTAGAAAGCGAATAAAGTTGCAACAATAACTCGTTGATGTTATTTTAATTTGTCCTCGAAAAATCGAAGGGTTGGGGTTTACGCATGAACCGTCCACCGAAAACAAAATTAGTCGTGGCATTGGGGGGAGCATTCTTGGCATTTTCCGCGTTGGCAGTTAACGCGGCGGGCTTAGGCAAACTCTCGGTCAATTCTGCATTGGGTCAGCCGCTATCGGCTGAAATCGAACTCGTCTCGCTTCAACCGGGCGAATTCGACTCGATATCCGGACGCGTGGCTAGCCCCGAGTCCTACGGAGAAGCTCGCATTGAGTATTCCGCACTCCTCCGGCAATTACGCTTTACTACAGAGCGACGTGCCAACGGGACGCCGGTTCTGCGGATTACCAGCAACGCGCCAATCAATGAGCCATTTCTGGACGTACTCGTTGAGATGAATTGGCCAGCGGGCCGGTTGTTGCGCGAATACCCGATCCTGCTCGATCCGCCGGGGTTCAATGAAGCACGCATTGCGCCGCCTGTTGCGATCGTCGCTACCGTCAAGCCAACCGCACCAGCGCAAACGCCTACTGCGGCGGCACCAGCAACCATCACAGGTTCACCTTCGGCGAAGTCTGAGACTGGCGGCGATACCTACGGTCCGGTCAAGCGTGGCGATACATTGAGCAAGATCGCCAAAGACATGAAATCAGATGCGGTTTCGTTAGAGCAAATGCTGGTAGCGCTTTATCGCGAGAACAAGGACGCATTTGTTGATCAAAATATGAATCGCTTGCGTACCGGCCAAATTTTGCGGGTGCCATCAGCGAGTGACGTCGCAAATATATCGGCAACTGACGCGCGTAATGAGATCAAAGTTCAGGTAGCAAACTGGAACGCGTATCGGGAGCAGGTTGCAGGTTCAGTCTCCAGCGCCCCGACCAAGGCAGCGGCCAATGAGGCAACCGGCAAGATAACTGTCGCAAAAGCGGAAACACCCATCCCCGCCGCGCCGACTAAGGATCAGCTCAAGATCGCGAAGACGGATGGAACGCCCGGGAAAGTCGGCGGCGTGGGTGCGGCAGGCGGTGCGCAGGACCAAATGAATGCGCTTAAGGAAGAAAAGATCGCACGGGAAAATGCCCTGAAGGAAGCCAATTCACGGGTAGCTGACCTGGAAAAGCAAATTACCACGATGAAGAAGCTCGCCGAAGTGAAGGGTCTCGGCGCGCCTGCGGAGTCCAAACTGGCGGCCAAGCCCGATGACAAGGCTGCGCCGAAGGTAGATGCGAAAGCAGTTCCTGCGCCGGTCGTTGCGCCAACACCGGTGCCGCCAGTAGATACCAAGGTCGCGCAAGTAACGCCGCCGCCCGCGCCAGTTGTTGTTGCTGATGCGAGCAAAGACGCACCGAAGGTTGACGCCAAGACTGAGCCACCGAAAACGGACGTCGTCGCTCCTCCGAAATCTACCGATGCAAAACCGGTTCCCCCGAAAAAGGTCGCGCCACCTCCTCCCCCAGAGCCGAACTTCTTCGAAGATAACGCGCTGGCACTTGGTGCTGGTGGCGTTGCGCTGTTAGGTACGGGCGCTTTGTTTTTCGGCTTTATGCGCCGAAAAAAGAAAAGCAAAGTCGGCAGCACCAGCATGAGCAAGACTTCCTCGATCATGCCGAGCGATTTGAAGCCCAATACAGTGACGGGCAACAAAGGCGGCGGATTGGTTGATACCGGTAACAGTTCATTCCTGACCGACTTTGACAAGACCGGCCCCGGCAGCATTGATACCGACGAAGTCGATCCGCTTGCCGAAGCTGATGTCTATATCGCCTATGGCCGCGATGCGCAGGCTGAAGAAATTCTCAAAGAGGCTCTCGGTCGCGATAAGAACCGTCACGAAATTACGCTGAAGCTTCTGGAGATTTACCACAATCGCAAGAGCGCGCAGGCATTTGAAAACGTTGCGCGTGAGTTCAAGGAAAGCGTCGGGGAGGGCAGCCCGCACTGGGCCAAAGCCGCAGCAATGGGCGCATCTATTGATCCTCAAAACACACTTTACAGTGGCAGCGGTGCTGCATACGCAACCACCGGCGCCTTCGTCGCTGGCGGTGCGGCTGTGGCTGCTGTGGCCAGTGCTGAACCGGCTGCGCCACCGGATCTGGATTTTGACCTTGGTTTTTCTGATTCGGCGGCACCTGCGCCAGCCATTGATATTTCTCTGCCAACCAGTGTTCAACCGGCGCCACCGGTCGGTGCCGATTTTGATCTGGATCTCAATTCGTCCGCCGGGCCTGCTTCGCATGCTGATATCAGTAGTGCCAGTGCGGGTGGTGGATTGGATTTTGATTTAGCACTTGACGCGCCCGCACCCGGTTCAACCGCTGCGCCAACTGCTGCGGCATCGTCATTTGATTTTGACCTCTCGGCACTCTCGCTCGACGAACCAGCGCATCTTTCAACAACCAAGATGCCCGCTACATCACAAGATCAGTTTGCAAAAACTATCGCAGTACCGCCTGCAGCGGCTGCGTCGTTCAGCGACTTGAGTCTGGATCTTGATGTGCCTGCGGCAACAGGCGGCGGCGATACCGGTGCGGTTGCAACCAAGCTCGAGCTTGCCAAGGCTTACGTGGAAATTGGCGACAGCGATGGCGCCAAGGAAATTCTAAACGAAGTAGCCCGTGAAGGCTCAGCGGCACAACAAGCCGAAGCCAAGAAGCTGCTGGCAGCTCTTTGACGTTTTCGATGTTTTGGAATTAGGGCGCGGAAACGCGCCCTTTGTTTTTTTGGGGACCATAGTCGTTGAGGTCTTGCCCGCACTCCCATCACAGCACGCCACTCCACCCACAACTTAGGTTTCCACATAAATGCGTATTGCACTCGGTCTTGAATATCGCGGCACGCAGTATTGTGGCTGGCAGACGCAGCCCGCCGGCTGCGCAGTACAGGATCATCTTGAGCGGGCACTTTGTAAATTCATGGGCCCCGATGTCCCAAGCGTTGCCACTGTCTGTGCCGGTCGCACTGACACTGGCGTGCACGCGCTCGCACAAGTCGTGCATCTGGATACCGAAATCGTACGTGACGACATTGCATGGGTTCGTGGCATAAATACCAGCTTGCCGTCCGACATTCGCGTGGTGTGGGCCAAGCCGGTTGCCAAGGACTTCCATGCACGCTTTTCTGCGCTGTCACGCACCTATCGTTATCTGCTCCTGAACGACCCCGTCGGTAGCGCGGCATTCCATGGCATGGTTGGCTGGTTCCACGCCCCGCTTGATATTTCCAATATGCAGTTAGCCGCAGCACAGCTGGTGGGCGAACACGATTTTTCCGCTTACCGCGCTGCCGAATGCCAAGCGGCATCACCCGTGAGAACGATGATTGAGGCGAGTATCGAGCGGGTCGGAAACGGAAACGAAAACGAAAGCGGCAGCGAGGACCACGCGCATCAGTTGATCGCCCTCACATTTCGGGCCAATGCCTATCTGCATCACATGGTGCGTAATATTGTCGGTGAGCTGGTGTACGTCGGCGCGGGTCGTCGAAGTCTTGCTGCGTTTAGCGAAGTCATGACGAGTGGTGACCGCAAGCGCGCCGCCCCGACGTTTGCGCCGGATGGGTTGTATCTTTGCGATATCGAGTACGATGCAAAATTTGGTCTGCCCCCTTCACGTCGCCCCCGTCCGTTTGGAAATTAGCCATGTCCCGCACACGCATCAAAATTTGTGGCGTCACACGCGTTGAAGATGCTCTTTGCGCCGCCCATGCAGGCGCTGATGCCATTGGCTTGATTTTTTATGGACCCAGCCCGCGTGCCGTGACTATCGAGCTGGCAACGTCGATTTCAGCAGCATTGCCGCCATTCGTGGCGACGGTCGCCTTGTTTGTAAATTCGTCTGCCGATGAGGTCAAGGAAGTTATTGGTCGCCTGCGCCCATCATTGCTGCAATTTCACGGTGACGAAGACCCCGCGTATTGCACGCAATTTGGCGTACCGTTCCTGAAAGCCATCCGCGTCGGTGCCGGGATGACAGCCGACGATTTGTTAGAATGTAGTCACGAATTTCACGGCGCACGCGCATTGTTGCTCGATACCCTGGCTGCGGGTTTGTACGGTGGCAGCGGCGAGAGATTTGACTGGAACGTTATTCCCGGCCAGTTGCGTGGCCGCATTGTATTGTCGGGTGGGTTAATGCCCGGTAACGTCGCTGGTGCCATTCGGGCCATTCGGCCTTGGGCAATTGATGTATCCAGCGGTGTTGAAAAAATGGATGGCGCGGTGGCACAAAAGGGTGTGAAAGATCACACCAAAATTACCAAGTTTATTGAGGAAGCAAGAAATGCAGACGCAAGCTGAACAATACAATTTTCCCGATGCAAAAGGACATTTTGGTCCCTATGGTGGCGTGTTCGTGGCCGAGACATTGCAGGCCGCGTTGCTCGACCTGAATCTCGAATACGAAAAAGCCAAAGCCGATCCGGCGTTTGTGGCTGAAATTCAATACGAACTGAAACATTTCGTCGGTCGTCCCAGCCCGATTTATCACGCCAAACGCCTTTCCGATGAACTTGGTGGCGCGCAGATTTACTTGAAGCGCGAAGATCTGAACCACACCGGTGCGCACAAGGTAAACAACACCGTTGGGCAGGCGATGCTCGCCCGGCGCATGGGCAAACGACGCGTCATCGCCGAAACCGGTGCGGGCCAGCATGGCGTGGCCACGGCCACAGTTGCCGCGCGCTATGGCATGGAGTGTGTTGTGTATATGGGTAGCGAAGACATCCGGCGCCAGGCACAAAATGTTTATCGTATGAAGCTGCTCGGTGCGACCGTGGTGCCTGTCGAGAGTGGTTCCAGAACATTGAAGGATGCGTTGAATGAGGCGATGCGTGACTGGGTCACGAATGTAGAAAGCACTTTCTACATCATCGGCACCGTCGCCGGACCGCATCCGTATCCAATGATGGTTCGCGATTTCAATTCAGTCGTCGGCAAGGAATGCCTCAAACAAATGCCCGAGATGATCGGCCGTCAACCTGATGCTGTGTTGGCGTGTGTCGGTGGCGGCTCAAACGCGATGGGTATTTTTTATGACTACATTCCTGACCGGAACGTACGCCTGATTGGCGTAGAGGCGGGTGGCGACGGCATTGCGACGGGCAGGCACGCGGCCTCGCTGTCAGCAGGAACACCAGGGATTTTGCATGGCAATCGCACTTACCTGATTCAGGATGCCAATGGCCAGATTATCGACACGCATTCGGTATCGGCGGGCTTGGACTACCCGGGTGTCGGCCCAGAACACGCGTGGTTAAAGGACAGCAAGCGGGCCGAGTATGTCGCAATCAACGACGACGAGGCGCTGGCGGCATTTCATCGGCTGTGCCGCACGGAAGGCATCATCCCTGCGCTGGAATCCAGCCACGCCGTGGCGGAAGCCATGAAAATGGCACCGACCATGGCTAAGGATAAGGTGTTGCTCGTCAATCTCTCCGGACGCGGCGACAAAGACATGGCAACGGTGGCTGAACGTACGCACGCCGCCGCAGGCACCCAGCAATAATGTCGCACCCAGTGTCAAGCTCAGTTTCACGGATAGCCAACACGTTTGCGCGACTGGCAACCGAAAAAAGAAAAGCGCTCATCCCGTTTGTCACCGCAGGCGACCCATCTCCAACCATTACTGTGCCGCTGATGCACGCGATGGTCGATGCCGGTGTGGACATCATCGAGCTGGGCGTACCGTTTTCAGACCCGATGGCCGACGGCCCCGTGATCCAGCGTTCCTCCGAGCGCGCACTTAAGTTTGGTGTTGGCCTCAATGACGTGCTCGCCTACGTCAGCGAATTTCGCAAAACGAATCAGGCGACGCCGGTTGTGTTGATGGGCTATGCAAACCCAATCGAGCGCATGGGCATGAAAACATTTGCCGAGCGCGCATCAGCAGCGGGTGTGGACGGCGTGCTGGTGGTGGATTCTCCGCCCGAAGAAAGTGGTGAGCTGGTTCAAGTCATGGACGCGGCCGGTATTGCGGTGATTTATTTGCTCTCGCCGACGTCATCAACCGAACGCATCAAGCTTGTATCGACTGTCGCCCGGGGCTACATTTATTACGTTTCGCTAAAAGGCGTGACCGGCGCAGGCCATATCGACACTGGCGAAGTCGCGTCGATGATCGCGAAAATAAAATCACAGACCAATTTGCCGGTCGGGGTTGGCTTTGGCATCCGCGATGGTGAAACCGCGAAGCGCATCGCGGCCTTCGCCGATGCTGTCGTGATCGGATCGCGGCTTATTCAGGAAATGGAAGCGTCAACACCTGAAACAGCGGTCGAAAATGTGCGATTGCTGCTAAAGAATATTCGCTGGACGATGGATTCATGAGCTGGTTCAGAAAGCTACTGCCGCCGAAGATCAAGATCAACAGCGCCGTTCAAAAGAAAGCGGTACCTGAAGGCTTGTGGAGTAAATGTCCATCGTGTCAGGCGACGCTTTATTTCACAGATCTGGAAAACAATCAACACGTTTGCCCGAAGTGTAATTATCACAACCGTATTTCGGCGCGTGCGCGGCTCGACATGTTTTTCGATCCCGAAGGCCGTGCCGAGATCGGCAGTGAAGTGGTGCCGATTGATACGCTTAAATTCAAAGACAGCAAAAAATACATTGATCGACTTGAAGACGCCGAGAAAGCGACTGGCGAGACCGATGCGTTGGTGGTGATGCAGGGGACAGTGATCAGCGTGCCGTTGATCGCAGCGGCGTTTGAGTTTAATTTCCTCGGCGGGTCGATGGGCTCGGTCGTAGGTGAGCGTTTCGCGCGTGCCGTCGAGGCCTGTGCCGACGAGAAAATGCCCTTTGTCTGCTTCACCGCTTCGGGCGGCGCGCGTATGCAGGAAGGTCTGCTTTCGCTCATGCAAATGGCGAAAACGACCTCTTGTTTGCATCAACTTTCCAAAGCGCGTCTGCCGTTTATTTCCGTGTTGACCGATCCCACCATGGGCGGCGTCTCGGCCAGCTTTGCGATGCTTGGTGATGTCGTGATCGGCGAACCCGGCGCACTCATCGGTTTCGCGGGCCCGCGCGTGATCGAGCAAACCGTACGCGAAACCCTTCCCGATGGTTTCCAGCGCGCTGAATTCCTGCTCGAAAAAGGCGCGATCGACATGATCGTTGATCGTCGGCAGATGCGCGCCAAGGTCACGCAGTTAGTGACGCTGTTACAGAGAGAGCCTGCACCGGTTGTTGCGACGGCGTAGTTGGATAGCTTCGAAAATTAATAAACTCTTGCACTGGCGAGGCTTTCAGGCATAAATGCCGTTGAAAGCCGCGCCAGCGCTAGAGTTTTGTTTTTTGTACGCAGCAAGTACCCAAGTCAACATTAGGGCACCAACTGCGTACTTTCAAGCATCCAGCATTAAGGTAGCGACAACCCCGAACGCGCCTTCACCGCAGAAATATCGGCCGAATTGATCGATCCAGACGCGTTCACATCGAACCTGAAATTGGTC
>JANNRY010000229.1:0-5545 GCA_031401935.1 Betaproteobacteria bacterium
CTTGGGTGAATCGACATAAAGGTCCTCAAAAGCAAGTACCTCCAAGTGACCATGAACAACTTCGAGCAGTTCCCCACGACGGAGCAAAAACTCCGGGCGCGATGGACGGCCATACTGCTCGTTTCCCGCTGCGAAGGTTTCATAAATGAATATCCCACGCGGCGCAACGCTGTTAATCAATGTCGCCATCAAAGGTCGGTGCAGGTAGTTGGTGACCACCACGCCAGCGAATTTTTCGTCAGGATATGGCCACGGCCCGGCTTCAATATCGGCCTGGAACAAATGGACCGCAGTCGGCACGTCAGTAAACCCCGATGTATCACTATCCACAGCCGCCACGGTGTGGCCGATTTCTGCAAAATACCGTGCATGTCGTCCAGCTCCGCACGCGACATCCAACACCTGGCCGCCTTTGGCGACTTTCGAAGCAAATCGCATCACCCAAGGCGACGGGGGAAGCGGCAAATGAGGCGTATCGATGCTAACGGTCATGTGCCAATCATAAGCGAGGCTCTGCGATAATGCTTGCATGAAAAAAGCCAGCGCAAAGAGGATTGATCGCGCGCACTGCGAAGCGCTTGACACTGCGGATTCACTGCGGGGTCACCGGACGCGTTTCGAACTGCCCGAACACACCATTTACTTAGATGGTAATTCGCTTGGCGCCTTGCCGAAATCCACAGCAGCGCGGATTAATGGCTTGGTATGCGAAGAATGGGGACACGCATTGATTCGCTCCTGGAACTCGAATTCCTGGGTCACTATGCCGCAAACCGTTGGCGGGAAGCTCGCCCGGCTGCTCGGCGCAAGTACGGCGGAGGTCATTGTTGGCGACTCTACGTCTGTAAATATTTTCAAGTTGTTAGCCGGTGCGCTCGCATTGCCGGAGGTGAATAATCGCCGGGTGATTCTTTCAGAGCGCGGCAATTTCCCGACCGACCTTTACATCGCCGAGGGCTTGAACGCGCTGCTGGACGGCAAGTACACATTACGCCTAGTCGAGCCTGATGAAGTCGAGGCCGCGCTTGATGCAGATGTGGCGGTCGCGTTAATTACGCAGGTCGACTATTGCACCGGCAGACTGCATAACATGGCGCAATTGAACAAACGCGCAAATGAAACCGGCACACGCATTTTGTGGGATGTTAGTCATAGCGCAGGCGCGATTGCGTTGGAGCTGAACAACGACGGCACTGAATTGGCGGTTGGCTGCGGCTACAAATACCTCAATGGCGGGCCGGGCGCGCCCGCGTTTGTGTACGTGGCCAAAACATTGCAGGCGAACTTTGCGACACCCATGTCTGGCTGGTTTGGACACCAATCGCCGTTTGCATTCGAGAGCACGTATTCACCAGCGCCGGGAATCGAGCGCCTGCTCTGTGGCACCCCGTCGATAATCGCAACGGCTGCATTGGAGTGTGGAATCGACACCTTCGAAAATACTTCAATGGCGAGCCTGCGCGAAAAATCGCTCGCACTTTCTAAACTTTTCCGCGACCTTGTCGATCAAGAGTGTGGCAATTTTGGTTTTACCTGCGTAACACCGACCGATCCTGAGCAACGAGGCAGCCACCTCTCGTTTGCACACGAGCATGCGTATCCGATCATGCAGGCAATGATCGACCGTGGCGTGATCGGTGATTTTCGGCAGCCAAACTTGATGCGATTCGGCTTTGCGCCTTTGTATGTCCGCTTCGATGACTGCTGGAATGCTGTATCCATTTTGCGTGACGTGATGTCGAACGGTGCATGGAAAGCGGATAAATATCACCTGCGAAACAGCGTAACCTGATCTCGATTTAGCCAACGAAAATATGAAAACACTCGCCCCAATCAAAATCAACTTCGACCTACCGCTGCAAGATACCAAGCGCATGCTGATCACGCCGGGTGCCGCATGGGCCAAAGTGCTTGCCGAGCCAACGGGCATCGAACGAATCGAGCTAAAAAAACGCATCAAACGACTGCTCAAAGCGCAAAACGCAGTGATGGTTGCACATTATTACGTGCATCCGGATTTGCAGGATTTGGCGGAAGAAACAGGCGGCTGTGTTTCGGACTCGCTTGAAATGGCCCGCTTTGGTCGCGACCATCCTGCACAAACAGTGGTGGTATGCGGCGTTCGCTTCATGGGTGAAACGGCCAAAATCCTGAATCCGGAAAAACGTGTGCTGATGCCGGAACTGGAAGCCGAATGCTCACTCGATCTCGGTTGCCCGCCGGACGATTTTGTAAAATTTTGCGATCAACATCCCGACCGTACTGTCGTCGTTTATGCCAACACCAGTGCCGCAGTCAAAGCCCGCGCTGACTGGATGGTCACATCCAGCATCGGACTTAAGATCGTCGAGCACTTGCACGCCAAAGGCGAAAAAATCATCTGGGCGCCCGATCGGCATCTAGGTGCTTATATCCAGCGGGAGACTGGTGCCGATATGTTGCTGTGGCAGGCGTCTTGCATCGTCCACGACGAATTCAAGGCTTTCGAGCTGGAGGAGCTGAAGAAACAACACCCGCTCGCGAAGGTATTGGTGCATCCGGAATCGCCAGAGGCGGTGATCAAACTTGCCGATGTAGTGGGATCGACAACGCAGATTATCCGCGCTGCGCAATCGCTACCAGCCAAGGAATTTATCGTCGCGACCGACAAGGGTATTTTTCACAAAATGAAAGCCGCCGCCCCCGGCAAGATATTTATCGAAGCGCCGACTGCGGGAAATTCCGCTACCTGCAAAAGCTGCGCGCAATGTCCGTGGATGGCAATGAATGGCCTGGCCAACTTGGCAGATGGTCTGGAAAATGGCAAAAACGAAGTCCATGTTGACCCTGAAATTGGACGCCGCGCAAAACTGTCGATTGACCGCATGCTGGATTTCGCCAAGGGATTGGATCTCGCAAAAACCCCGGTCAAAAATGAACCCGGTAGTACAAGTGGCAGTGGCATTGGCCCCGCGTAGCACCAAAATCTATGTTCGTGCCTTAGCGCGGTCACAATAATTAACAGTGCCATTGATCGGAATGTGCGCTGATCTATAGATGCAAGGCGGGTGCTGGGTTACACTTCAGCTAACAATCAACGCGTTTGGCCACATCGCAAAATCAAAACAATCGGTCAGCGCAGACACTATTACAACGACAACGCAACGTTTACAACACTTAACATGAGTGATGATGTATTGAACGGTAAAGATGGTGCGACCGCACAGTTAAGCGCGGGCGAAATCGACCCTGCCATTCTTGCCGAACTCACGCGCGCATTGCTGCCCTATCTTGGGCCCTATTCCATCACCACCGTCAAGCGCGCCAGCCGAACCACGACCGACGTTCAAGAAATGGTGCGCATGGTCTCCCAGCACATCGATGACCTTGGCAAACGCGAACTCTTCATCAAAAGCGCGAAACGAATACTTAACGATGTGCGTCCGGAGCACAATCGCCGCACAGCACTTTCCCGCACTCCGCAAGTCAACACCGGCGGTCGACCGGCAACGCCGATTACGCCTGACCTAATGCGCCGTGGCGAGATTGCGCTTGCACCCATCATCGGGCCACTTGCGAGCGTGCTGGTACAACGCTACGCAAAAATATCCGAGAATTCGCGGGATTTTTTCGAGCGGCTGGCTGGACATTTACGTTCCACTGATGAGCGCAAAACTTTTTTTTCCAACATCCGCGATGCGGGCGGTGCCGTCGCCGCGCGAACCTGATGCGGTGTCCGGCAAATGCAGGTTTTTGCATTGCCCGAATTCATTATTTGCTCAAGGAGCGCCCGCCATGGGCCTAAGACTCAAATTCAACTTGATGTTACTCGTCGTGTTTCTGGCGGGCTTTGCAACCATCGGTATCGTCGCAAAGCGCTATCTTGAAAATCAGGCTATTGATGACGCGCAGCGGGCGGCAATGGTGGTGCTCGATGCCGCTGGCTACGCCAAACTTGATCCGCGCATCGCATCAGGGCTGGGCTCTAGATTGGTCGATATGAAAATCCGCGAATTTTCACCCGATGACAGTTTGCGCGGCGTCGAAGCACAAGTCGCGTTGCGACTGAAATCCAACGGCAGCGGCCAGATGACTGAAATCATCACGGCAGCCACCGGCGAACGTCGCCTTGCGGTGGCACGTACGTTTCGTGCTGCGGATACCGGGGCGGCCACCATTCGTCTTGCCAATATTGATCTCGCACCGATTATGGTCACGGTTAATCTGGCGTTGACGACGCTCATGAGCTCGATCGGTATCGTGTTTCTGGCAGTATTTATTGTGCTGAATCTAATGCTGGACCGGATGATCGTCAGACCTGTCGCGGAAATGGCGCTTCAGGCAGATGCTGTGTCGATCGGGAACTTTGAAATTCCTGAATTCGCACCGAAATCCAAGGACGAAATCGGCGTACTTGGTGTTGCGTTTAACCGTATGCGTCGAAGTACGGAAGAGGCGATCAAACTGTTGAAGGGCGCAAATTTCTAGGCTGTTGTCAGCCCCGGTACAAGCTGCTGGAATGGTAGCGCGTTTGCAAATGTCTGAGCCCCACCAGCATTGCTGCACTCGCAGGCAGCGCCAGTAGCACACCAAAAAAGCCGAACACCTGACCGAACGCCAGTAACGCAAAAAGCACGGCGAGCGGATGCAGTCCGATACGGTCCCCCACCAACCACGGCGTGACCGCAAAGCCTTCGATCAGTTGCCCCACGCCGAAAATTACCCAAACCAGCACAACGATTGACGGATCCTGCATCACTGCCGCGACGGTGCCAAGCACCAGCCCGGTTCCGCTACCAAGATACGGGATGAACACAAGTAAGCCCGTGATAAGTCCAACTGGCAGCCAAAACTTGAGCCCAACCAACCAAAGTCCCACGGCATAAAATACCGACATGATCAGCATGACCGAAAGCTGACCTCGTAAAAACTCCGACAGCACGGCATCAATCTCGCGTGCAATCGTGGCGACGGTTGCATGGAAACGGCGTGGAATCGACGCATCAAGGTTCATGACCAGAATGTCCCAATCACGTAGCAGGTAAAACAGCGCTACCGGGATCAGCAACAAATTGATCAGAAATCCGACCACCGCCAACCCACCAATGCCGACAGAGGAAAATATCTTCTTGGCAATACCTGATGCATCGGATGCGTTTTCGGCAATGAACTGACGCAATGACGAGGAGTCGAGCGTAATCGCAACCCCGGCTTTTTCATTTATCCACGGGATGACGCTGGTTTTGAGCTTCTCGATGAAGCCGGGAAACTCCTGTGACAGCTGTGTGACTTCCTGATAAAACAGCGGCAGCACAATCAGCGCGAGCAAAACGACAGCGAGCAGCAACAGCAATACCGCAATCACGGTACCAATGGTGCGCGATACGCGGTGCGCCTCCAGCTTGTCGACGAGTGGATCAAAGATATAGGCCAAAATGGCGGCGGCGAGGAACGGTGCCAGAATCGGCGAGAGCTCTCGCGGCTGCTCGAGCCGAAGCCCGGAGCCACGCAACCTCCGCAGGAGCAGGAGCTCCAACGGGAGGCACTCTTCAATGCTGGCCTCGCC
>JANNRY010000230.1:0-12861 GCA_031401935.1 Betaproteobacteria bacterium
AAATTCGACAACCTCTACGGCTGCCGTGAATCTTTGGTTGATGCGATCAAGCGTGCAACGGATGTAATGATTGCCGGCAAAGTTGCGGTTGTTGCTGGTCATGGGTAATGATGTGGTAATTACCGGTCGCGGTGACGAAAATGTCGGCCTTGTCGACCGCGTAATCCATGGTCACGACGCGATAGCCTTCCATCGCGGCTTGCAAAGCACAGATCGGATCGATTTCGGTCACCCACACCTGCGCAGATAGCGCGCGCAATGCTTGTGCGGAACCCTTGCCCACGTCGCCATAACCAGCAACAACCGCAACTTTGCCGGCAATCATTACATCCGTTGCACGCTTGATCGCATCAACCAAAGATTCACGGCAGCCGTAGAGGTTGTCGAATTTCGATTTGGTGACGCTATCGTTGACGTTGATGGCGGGGAACGCGAGCTTGCCTTCCTTATGCATCTGATACAAACGATGCACACCCGTCGTGGTTTCTTCCGTCACACCTTTGATGGCTTTCAGACGCACGGCGTACCAGGTCGGATCGATTGCAAGCTTTGCTTTGATGGCTGCGTAAAGAATGCGCTCTTCTTCCGAACTCGGGTTGGCGAGCAGGGACGCATCGGTGGCGGCGCGCGTACCCAAGTGCAGCAGCAATGTTGCATCGCCACCATCATCCAGAATCATGTTGGTGTAGCCGCCATCTTTCCACTCAAAAATTCGATGGGTGTAATCCCAATATTCTTCGAGCGTCTCACCCTTCACGGCAAATACCGGCGTGCCACTGGCGGCAATAGCGGCGGCAGCGTGATCTTGTGTCGAAAAAATATTGCACGATGCCCATCGTACTTGCGCGCCAAGCGCTTCGAGCGTCTGGATCAGCACCGCTGTTTGAATCGTCATGTGCAGCGAACCGGTAATGCGGGCACCTTTGAGCGGACGGGTGACTGCGAACTCTTCGCGGATAGCCATCAGGCCGGGCATTTCCGTTTCAGCAATCTTGATTTCTTTGTTGCCCCAGTCAGCCAGCTTCAAATCGGCAACGTGGTAGTCGTTATCGATCAAATTTTGTGGTTTGAGAATTGCGTTCATAAAAAACTCCTTACAGTAATTTAGATTTGGCGAGCGCAATAAAAAACGCCCGCATTCGGTTAAGAATGCGAGCGCAGTTATTCAGTTGCAGATTCGTTCCGAGCCTGGTCGATTTCAAGAATCGTTCGCAGCGCTCCTCGGAGCCAAGATTATACGGAAATTTTTAGGCGGTGGCGAGTACCTTTTTATGCTCACCTTTGAGGCCAGCCGCATCGCGCAACAGCGCGGCACGATCCGTTGCTTCCCATGTAAATTCCGGCTCTTCACGGCCAAAATGACCATATGCCGCTGTCTTCTGGTAAATCGGACGCAGCAAATCGAGCATCTGCACAATGCCTTTCGGGCGCAGATCAAAATGCGCGGCGACCAGTTCGGCGATCTTCTCGTCGGACATGATGCCGGTTCCTTCGGTGTAAACCGTAATATTCATCGGCTTTGCCACACCAATTGCGTACGCAACCTGCACCTGACACTGACGTGCCAAACCTGCCGCGACGACGTTTTTGGCGACATAGCGCGCCGCATACGCAGCAGAACGATCGACCTTGGAAGGATCCTTACCCGAAAACGCGCCGCCACCGTGCGGGCATGCGCCGCCGTAGGTATCAACAATAATTTTGCGCCCGGTAAGGCCACAGTCTCCTTGTGGACCACCGACCACAAACCGACCGGTCGGGTTGACCAAATAACGTGTGTCCTTCAACCATTCCTTCGGCATCACTGGCTTGATGATCATTTCGATCACCGCTTCGTGGATGTCTTTTTGGTCGATCTCGGGTGAATGCTGGGTGGATAACACGATCGTGTCCACTGAGTGCGGTTTGCCGTCAACGTAGCGCATTGTGACCTGCGATTTGGCATCGGGACGCAGCCACGGAAGGCGACCGTCGCGACGGATTTCCGCCTGACGCTGCACGAGGCGATGCGCGTAATAAATCGGTGCGGGCATCAATACGCTGGTTTCGTCGCAGGCATAGCCGAACATCAGGCCCTGATCGCCAGCGCCTTGGTCGAGATCATTGTCCTGCGCCTTGTCCACGCCCTGCGCGATATCCGGGCTCTGCTTGTCGTAGCAAACCATGACGGCACAGCCTCGGTAATCGATACCGTAATCGGTATTGTCGTAACCGATGCGCTTGATGGTGTCGCGCGCAACGTGGATGTAATCGACGTTGGCATTGGTGGTGATTTCACCGGCCAATACTACCAGCCCGGTGTTGCAAAGCGTCTCGGCCGCCACGCGTGAGCGCGGGTCTTGGGCTAGAATCGCATCAAGGATCGCATCCGAAATTTGGTCGGCCACTTTGTCCGGATGGCCTTCAGAAACGGATTCGGATGTGAACAAAAAGTCAGTCATTGGGTAACCCCTCAGTCAGTCAAAAAAATTGCCGCGCAATCAAATCCGCCGCAGCGCAAAACGACACTTCAATAAATACAATGGCAAAAAACAGAATCACGGATTTTAGCAGAAAGCCCGGCGAGGTCCAATTGGAAAACACCGCGTACATGCAGGATTTGTCACGGTGATATGGCTGTTTCGCGCCCTCGGAAGCCTGCCACTCTGGCTCAATCACGCAATCGGTATCGGTTTCGGCTGGCTGGTGTGGTTTTCTTCGGGTCGACACCGACGTTTGACGCGTGAAAACATTCGTCAGTATGAGCAATTCATGTTGTTTGAAAGCGCCAAGCAAGTGTTGTTGAATTACGCAATCGGCGAGCAAGGCAAAGGCATCAGCGAACTCGCCGTCGCGTGGACGGCGCCGCCTGAGCGCCTGTACAAAATGGTCCGGGATGATGATTGCATCGGCTGGGAACACATTGAGGCCGCGAAGGCTAACGGGCAGCCGATCATCTTCGTCACGCCGCATCTGGGCTGTTACGACATTGCTGGTCGATATCTGGCAAAGCACATGCCGATCACGGCACTATATCGCCCGCCCAAGCAAAAATGGCTAGCGGCAATCATGCAACAAGGCCGCGTGCGTGCGGGTGGCGAAACCGCAGCGGCAGATGCAGGAGGCATACGCACGTTATTGAAAGCACTAAAAAGCGGCGGCAACATCGTCATCCTCCCGGATCAGGTTCCCGGCGGTGGCGACGGCGCATGGGTGGATTTTTTCGGGCGGCCCGCCTACACGATGACATTGCTGCCACGGCTGGCTGCATCAGCGAATGCGGTCGTTTTATTTTTTTTTGCCGAACGGCTGGCGCACGGCAAAGGCTATCGCATTCATATTGAAGCCATGCCCGAACCATTTTCGAGCGACCGCACAATCGCCGCCAGACAAACCAACGCGATGGTGGAAAAACTTGTCGCGATGGCACCGGCGCAATACCTGTGGGGCTACAACCGATACAAACATCCTGCTGGCGCGCCGCAGACGGGCGCCGTTTAATGCGCGCTGTTCTGCTTTTTCTGTGGTGCTTGCGTTGGTTACCCTCTGGCTGGGTGGCAGCAATGGGGCGCGGCCTTGGCTCGCTCTTGTTTCACTTCGGTCGCAGACGTGTCACGTTAATTAATCTCAAACTGTGCTTTCCAGAAAAGACTGAAGACGAACGTGAACGCATCGGCCGGGGTGTGTTTCAGAATCTCGCCCGTTCCACATTGGAACTAGGGCGCGTCTGGTACGGTCCGGTGGATGACGCGCTCGCGAATGTCAAACTCCTCGATAAACACCATATCGACGTTTGGCGCGGCAAAGCGCCAGTAATCGTTCTGGCACCGCATTTTGTTGGCCTGGATATGGGCGGCACCCGTTTTTCACAGGAGTACCCGGAAGTTTTTTCGATGTACTCTGAGCAAAAAAATAAAGTGTTTGATCGGGCATTACGACGTGCACGCCAGCGCTTCAACAATGCCACGCTGATCACCCGGCAACAGGGGATGCGGCCAGTGTTGAAAGCCCTAAAGGCCAAACAACTTTTCTACTATTTGCCAGACATGGATTTCGGTGCCAAGGATGCGGTGTTTGTTGATTTTTTTGGCGTCAAAACCGCCACGGTGACAGCGATGTCGCGGCTGGCCGAGATCACCGGCGCAAAGATTGTCCCGCTGGTGACGCGGCAAACCAATGATGGCTATGAAGCGCGTTTTTACCCGGCTTGGGAAAATTTTCCGACAAGCGATGCAGTCGCTGATGCCCGACGCTTGAATGCATTTCTGGAGGAACGCATTCTGGAAATGCCTGATCAGTATTTTTGGGTGCACAAGCGGTTCAAAACCAGGCCGCCGGGGGAGCCATCGTTCTATTGATGGGCATGCGTAATCATGCGGTATGATTGAATTTGTGGCGTAAATAGAGCGGAGGGATCACCAAGATGGCTCAATTCCAAGTGCTGTTGCGCGGCGAACATTTTTTACTAGCCCGGGAAGGCAAGGAAAGCTGGTACGGCTTTATCAAGACCGTCTACGTGCAATCCGAAACGGAGGATTCAGCCTGCGAATATGCCGTCAAGCAGGCGATTTCCGATCCGGAGTTTCGCGCATCGGTAAGAAACCCCGCCGACAAACCGCCGGCCATGAACGTTGAAGACTGTTCTGTGATCGAAAAAGATCCGGATCTTCAAGACAGCCCGTTTATCTACACACCAGAATAGAAATCAGTCCCAATTGGGTTTGCGCTTCACCAAAATGCACGGCCAGGGCAACGATTTCGTGATGCTTGACGGCATCTCGCAAAAAATTTCCCTCTCCAATGCGCAAATCAGCCGTATCGCTGACCGTCACCTCGGCATTGGCTGCGATCAAATTTTGCTGGTTGAAGCACCAACGCGCCACGATACCGATTTTCGCTATCGCATTTTCAATGCGGATGGCGGCGAGGTGGAACAATGCGGCAACGGCGCACGCTGCTTCGCGCACTTTGTACGCGATCAGGAATTAACCGACAAGACCGAACTGCGAGTGGAAACCATCTCGGGCATTATCGAGCCGAGCATCGCTGCGGATGGTTCGGTCACTGTCAATATGGGTGTGCCGCGATTTTTCCCTGCGGATATCCCATTCATTGCGGATGCAGAAGCGCTTCAATATCAATTGCAAGTTGGTGAAAGCGCCATCACCATCGGCGCGGTATCGATGGGCAATCCCCATGCGGTGCAAAAAGTGCCCAATACCGACAAGGCACCGGTCGGCGTGATCGGCCCGCTGATTGAGCATCACAGTCGATTCCCAAAGCGTGTCAACGCCGGTTTTATGCAGGTGGTGTCACGCAGCCAGATACGTCTGCGGGTGTGGGAGCGCGGTGCAGGCGAAACACTTGCGTGCGGCACCGGGGCTTGTGCGGCCGTGGTGACCGGCATTCGCTGGGGGTTGCTGGACGAATGTGTTGCGGTCGCCACGCGCGGCGGCGAACTCACGGTAAGATGGAAGAATCGTAACGCCAACGATGGAACAGAAGCGGAGGCGCCGGTGTATATGTCCGGCGCGACAGCGACCGTCTACACGGGCGAAATTGACTTATAACGTTATAACGCCGCGCCATTTATTGCGTAATATTTAAACTGCAAAGCTGCGCGAGATTTACTTTTTTCACAGGATAAAAAAATAGTGTCGAATGCATTGACTGCTGAACAAATTGCCGCTTTTCTACGCACAAACCCGGATTTTTTTGAATCCAATGTCGATGTACTCCTCGATATCAATGTGACCCACCCGCACGGCGGGCGCACCGTGTCGATTCCGGAACGGCAATTGATCGCAACACGCGAAAAAGTGAAACTGCTCGAGAGCAAACTTTCTGAGCTGATCACGTTTGGTCAGGAAAACGATACCGTGTCTGAAAAAATTCAGCGTCTCACGCTTGCGCTGATTGGCTGTGCGTCTCAGGAAGCATTGATCGACACGCTATATCTGGATTTGCTCGACAGTTTCGAGGTACCGCATGTGGCGGTTCGTTTTTGGAACGTCACAGTGCCTGAGTCAACTTCCCCAGAGTTTCAGCCGGTTGCCACAGAGCTTGTGCAATTCGTGGACGCCATGACGGGGCCTTACTGTGGCAGCCATCCTGTTTATGAAACAAATCTCTGGTTTGGCGAACACGCACCACACCTGAAATCGTATGCCTTGATCCCGCTAAAAAAAGGCGCGGCGTTCGGCCTCTTATTGATGGCATCCGAAAATGCGGAACGTTTTTACGCCGACATGGGCACCATATTTCTGACGCGTATCGGCGACGTATTCGCGCACTGTGTCGCTCGTCATCTTCGCGTGGTTAGCGCACCGGCAACCGAGTAACGCCGGAGGAGCGCGTCAGTGCACGTTGCCATTGATCGCTACCTCGCTAATATCCGCTTCGAGCGACGGCTATCGCCATTAACCGTCAAACATTACCAGCGCGATCTGGCCTTGCTCGAAACGCTGGTCGACGACAATGCTCACGACAATCGCAGTGCAGTTCGCCACACGCTCCTCGAACTCACACAAGCGGAGATCCGCCGCTTCGCAGCTATGTTGCATGGTCGCGGTCTTGCGCCGCGTTCACTGGCACGTGTGTTGTCCGGCTGGCGTGGTTTTTTCGGGTACGCGGTTCGGAATAAATTGGCGACCGCAAACCCGGTTGATGGCGTGCGGCCACCGAAGGCCGCCAAACATCTTCCCGCCACACTATCGCCGGACGAAGCTGTTCGGTTGGTCAGTTTTTCGGACGACACCCCCGATGGACTTCGCGACCGCGCCATTTTCGAGTTGCTCTATTCTTCCGGTCTTCGCGTCTCCGAACTGGCCGACATGGATCTTGGTGCGATTGATTTTTCAGCGCGCGAAGTGCGTGTTACCGGCAAGGGCGACAAAACGCGCATCGTCCCGGTCGGTGAACCTGCGCTGAACGCGTTGACGCGTTGGCTCGACGCGAGACAATTGCTAAAAGGCGCTGAAAGTAGCGCCATGTTTCTGGGTAAGCACGGCGGACGGCTTTCGCCAAGAGTAGTGCAAAGCCACATCAAAATATGGGCTGCGAAACAAGGCTTAACGGTCGATCCGCACCCGCACATGCTGCGGCACTCGTTCGCATCACATGTGTTGCAGTCCTCGGGCGATTTACGTGCGGTGCAGGAAATGCTGGGGCATACCAGCATCGCTTCCACGCAGGTGTATACGCATCTGGACTTTCAGCATCTGGCTAAGGTTTACGATACCGCCCACCCGCGTGCAAAACGTAAACCCCGTACGCTCGGCAAGCCCGATAAAACTGATCCATCCGGCAACCTGAACAGTAATCAAAAAGACGAAAAAAAATGAAAACATTTATACGCGTTGGCCTGTGGTGTGTCGTCATCACAATCGGTGTATTGGTCGCGGCGCTCGGCGCTGCGTACTTTGCGATGCGCGCAAGCCTGCCGCAAATCGATGGCGAAGTATCGGCCACTGGTTTCAAAGCATCCGTCACCGCAACTCGCGACAAACAAGGCACCGTCAGTATCACGGCAAAAGATTCGCTCGATGCAATGCGGGCACTTGGGTTCGTACACGCGCAGGAAAGATTCTTCGAAATGGATTTGGCGCGTCGTTCAGCCGCGGGCGAGTTGTCGGCACTGCTTGGGGCCGCCACGATCAAGATCGACAAAGAAAAGCGCCAGCATCGATTGCGCGCACGCATGGCCACGCAATGGGAAAAAATCTCCGCCGAGGATCGTGAATGGATCGGCATTTACACCCAAGGCGTTAACGCGGGGCTCAACGCGCTCGCGGTGCGACCTTGGCAATATTTGGTGCTGCGGGCTGATCCGCTGCCTTGGCGCGAAGTAGACTCGCTGCTGGTGATCTCGGAAATGTATTACATGCTTCAGGCACGCGGAATCGATGAGCGCCTAAACGAGTCGCTGCTAAGGCGACAAATCGGTGATGCGCTATTCGATTGGCTCAAGCCAACTGGCGGTACTTGGGATGCGGCGCTCGACGGTAGTGTTATCGCTTCGCCTGCGATGCCATCTACAGCAATTCTCAACCTGCGAAACAACGAACCTGCCAGCCAGAATGCCGCCAACACGCCACAACAATCGAACGCCGAGAGCGCATTCGGCAGTAACAATTGGGCGGTCGGCGGCGCGCTGTCTTCGCATGGCGGTGCCATTCTTGCCGACGACATGCACCTTGGGCTTGGCGTTCCAAACATATGGTTTCGCGCCCAATTTGATATTGGCGAAGGTGCCAACAAGCGACGGATCGTCGGCGCGACCCTGCCGGGCGGGCCGTCATTGGTGGTTGGCAGCAACGGCAATATTGCTTGGGGATTTACCAACGGTTACGGCCAGTGGTTTGACTGGGTTGAGATCGAGCAAGGCTCAGCGCTGACGGCTTCGATAAAAACCGTTCGTGAAACCATCGAGGTGAAAGGTGGCCAGCCAATTGAACTGGATATTCGCGAGAGTGCTTTCGGACCAATTTTGCGCACCATCGGCAAAACCGATTACGCACTCAGTTGGACGCTTTATCGCGACGGCGGCGTGAATGTCCATGCCACTGCGATGATGTTCGCCAAGACAATTGATGAAGCGCTGTTGATTGCGCACACGAGTGGCATTCCGCATCAGAATTTAATCCTTGTCGACAACGCCGGAAACCTCGCATGGACGATCATGGGACGCATTCCCGCCTATCCCGCAGGTGTGCAACGCCAGCGCGGAGGCTTCACCAAACCCGACGCACTGTCGACCACGTGGCTCGCACCAGAAAAATATCCGCTCATCAGGAACCCGTCTGACGCACGCCTGTGGACGGCAAATAGCAGACAGCTCGGCGGAGATGGCGGCGATATTATCGGCGACGGTGGCTTTGATCTCGGTGCGCGCGCAGGCCAGATTCGTGATCGATTGCGTGAACAAAAAGGCTTTGATGAAAAGAAACTTTACGCGATCCAGTTGGACAACGAATCACGTTTTCTAAAACGCTGGTCAGACTTGGCGCTTGCGACTGCCACCGCAAAACCAAACGACAAAACCACTGCCGTGACGAAAGAACTGAAAGCCTGGAACGGTCGCGCCGATGCGGACCAGACCGGTCATCGAATCGCACGCGCATTCAGGCAACAAGTGATCGATCAACTTTGGAAATCGTGGCTTGCAGCGGCGCAGCGTGGCCGTCAAGGCACGCCTGTTGCCAGCACCGGTGCCGATGGCCGCTTTGAATACGCCGTCTGGCCAGCGATTGAAGCACGCGCCGTGCATTTGCTGCCAACGCCATTCGCAACGTGGGATGATTTTCTCGCAGCACAACTGGCGAACGTGTTCGATGACCTTACCAAACAAAACGTGCCCTTGAACGAAGCCACATGGGGAAAGCGCAACACCGCGAACATCCGCCATCCGTTCACGCACGCCATGCCGTTCCTGTCCGGCTTGTTGAACATGCCCAAATCGCCGCAAGCGGGCGACAACCACATGCCGATGGTCGCCGCACCTACGTTCGGTGCGTCGCAACGGATGGTGGTGTCACCCGGCCATGAGGAGCAAGGAATTTTTGTGATGCCAGGCGGGCAAAGCGGCCATCCGCTGTCGCCGTTTTATGGCGCGGGACACAACGATTGGCTCGCAGGTAAACCCGGAAGTTTGTTGGCCGGTGACGCGACGCATACGTTGCGGTTTGTGCCGTAAAAGACAAACTCTAGCATTGGCGTGCATCAGCGGGGAAAATCGCCCTGTAACTCCCGCCAATACTAGAGTTTGCCAATTAATTTTCATGCTACTCAGTTGCAACTGCCAACGCACCAGCGTAGTATGCAAACGCCCATGAAGTCCGCCTATCTCTCTCATCTTCCAACCGCCGAAGCCGCCATCCGCGACACCGGTGAGCGGCTCACGCAGCCGCGCGTTGCGGTCCTCGCTTGCCTGCTTTCTAGCGAGCATGCGACCACGCATCTGGATGTTGCGGCGATGCTTGCCGATCATCACGCGGTGGATCGCGTCACGGTTTATCGTGTGCTGGAATGGCTGGTAAACCGGGGCATCGCGCATCGCATCGCTGGCGATGATCGGGTGTGGCGGTTCATGATCAGCCGCTCACAAGCTTCTGCCAAATCCAAATCGAAATCACTTACGCACGGCCACCATGCGCACTTCACGTGCGAAGCGTGCGGGCAAACGTTTTGTCTTGATAAGCCGATACCGAAAGTCGATGTCGCGTTGCCTGAAGGATTTCGGCCGTCTGAAATTGATCTTGTGGTGCGCGGTCGTTGTGCCAGCTGTGCGTGAGGGCTGTTGATGACAGCCTCCTCCATCACCCCCGTTACGCTCCTTACCGGTTTCCTCGGTAGCGGCAAAACCACGCTGCTGAACCGCCTGTTGCATCACCCCTCGATGCAAGAAACGGCCGTGTTGATCAACGAATATGGCGCGGTCTCAATCGACCATCTGTTGGTGCGCGAGGCCAGCGAAAACATCATGGTCATGTCGAACGGCTGCATTTGCTGCTCGGTCGCGGGCGACATGGTGCAGGCGTTGCGTGATCTTTATTTCAAACGCGCGAACGGTGAAATTCCAGATTTCAAACGCGTTGTGATTGAAACAACGGGGCTCGCCGATCCGGCGCCGATCATGCACACACTAATTGAAATGCCGCTGGTGGCAGCGCGCTATTCGTTTTCCGGCATCGTCACGACTGTCGATACGGTGCATGGAGAGCAGCAGTTGAACGATCATTTCGAATCTGTGAAACAAGCGGCTGTCGCGGACAGGATTGTGCTGACAAAAACGGACACCGCAAGCCGCGAACAAATTGAACGGTTGCACATGCGCCTGCGCACGCTGAACCCCGGTGCAGATATACATGAAGCCATTGCAGGGGATATCGCGCCGGAAATTCTGTTCGACACCGGCCTGTATCAGCCGACGCGCAAAACGACAGACGTGCAAAATTGGCTGCGGGCTAGTGCCTACACGATGCTGCCGACGCAGGCTTCGTGGTTTGCGCCGCGCAGCATCACAGCGCCACGCCACGATGAACGAATCCGCTCCTTTGTAATCTCATTGTCTGAGCCAGTTGCTTGGGCGGGGTTGGTCGATGCGCTTGAGATGCTGACATCTCTCCGCGGCGAAAATTTGCTGCGTATTAAAGGTATCGTCAATGTTGCCAGCGAGCAATTGCCGCGCGTGATCCATGCAGTGCAGCACACGATCTATCCTGCGGCAACGCTGTCGGCGTGGCCCGATGAGGATCGCAGCACTAAATTGGTATTCATCACCCGCGACATCGATGAAACCTTTATCCGTCAGGCGCTGAATAGCTTTATCGCCGAAACCACAACTGCTTGAAACCACATTCAACGAAAAACTATCAACACATGAAAACAAAACACGAACCCATCCCCACCACCATCCTCACCGGCTTTCTGGGCGCTGGCAAAACAACCTTGCTAAACCGCATTCTCACCGAGCGCCATGGCGAAAAAATTGCCGTCATCGAAAACGAATTCGGCGAGGCTGGAATCGACAATGAAATTCTGGTGCAGAACAAGGAAGAACAGATCGTTGAGATGAACAACGGCTGCATCTGCTGCACTGTGCGTGGTGATCTGGTGCGCATTCTGGGCGAACTTGCCGAGAAGAAGCGAAGCGGTAAGCTGAAATTTGATCGCGTCATCATCGAGACCACCGGCATGGCCGACCCGGGGCCGGTTGCGCAAACTTTTTTTATGGATGACGCCATCCACAATGAATACGTCCTCGATGCGATCGTGACGGTGGTGGATGCGAAGCACGCCCAACTGCAACTCGATACCAACGAACAAGCGCGCGAACAGATTGGATTTGCCGACCGCATTCTTATTTCAAAATCTGATTTGGTGGCGGAAGAAGAAACCCAAAAACTATTGAGCCGCATGAAACGCATGAACCCGCGTGCAACCTATGAGCGTGTGCATTTCGGCGAAACCGACATCAAGAAAATTCTCGATGTGCGCGGCTTTAATCTCAATTCAGTACTCGATATCGATCCGGATTTTCTCAAAGAAGATCACCATCATCACGACGACGATATCCAGTCGTTCGTATTTACCTCGGCACGCCCGATGGAGATGGAAAAAATCGAAGCGTTTCTGTCACTGTTGATTCAAAGTTACGGTAACGACATGCTCCGTTACAAGGGCGTGCTGAGCATTGACGGCGAGGATAAACGCATGATCTTTCAGGGCGTGCATATGACCATGGGCGGCAGTCCCGGCAAGCCGTGGTTGAAAGACGAAGTGCGTGAATCCAAGATGGTGTTTATTGGGCGCAATTTGCCAAAGCGAATTTTTGTCGAGGGTCTCGCCTACTGCGTCGCCGATTCCGCGAAGTCGGTTGTTGAAATCAAATAAATGGTTGTCGACATCCGTGATCTGAGGGCCGGATACGGGTCCAAAGCCGTTATCTCGCTGGCATCACTACAGATTGCCAAGGGTGAACATACGCTGTTGCTAGGGCCTTCGGGTTGTGGCAAAACCACGCTTCTCAATGTGATCTCAGGTATTGCTTCCCCGCTGGCGGGGCAGGTCAGCATCAATGGCACCGCGCTACAAACACTGACCGTCAGTGAGCGTGATCGCTTTCGCGGCAAACATATCGGCATGGTGATGCAACGGCTGCACCTGATTTCTGCCCTGACGATTCACAAGAATTTACGTCTGGCGCAGCAACTTGCTGACGCGGCAGTTGATGATGCCGCCGTTTTGGCCACGTTTGAGAAACTCGGTATCGCCGACAAGCTGCACCGGTATCCACGTGAACTATCGCAAGGCGAGGCGCAACGTGTTGCGATTGCGCGTGCGGTCATCAATCGGCCAAGCCTGATACTCGCCGATGAACCC
>JANNRY010000231.1:0-3142 GCA_031401935.1 Betaproteobacteria bacterium
GTTCGATCAGCATCAGCGAGGTCTGACTTAGCCGCTTGTGAAGGTGGCGCGGGCAACCCCCGCAAGCGCGCCAGCATTTCTTCACTCGATTGTGGACGCTGTTGCTCATCCGGCATGAGCGCCCAGTCGATGGCGGATAAAAATTCTTTGCTGTAAAGCGAATGATCACCAACATCAACAGCGCGCGGTTGGGGATCGTTTTTCAGTCTGGCGGTGGCATCCACCGGTTTTTTACCAGTCACCATCCAGTACATCACGCCGCCCATCGCGTAAAGGTCCGTCCACGGGCCTTGTGCGCTCGATTCGCTGTATTGCTCCACCGGCGCATAGCCGGGACTGACAATGGCTGTCAGCTCGCGACCACCGACGGTCGAGCGCGCGGCACCGAAATCAAGCAGTACCGGGCTGCCATCCTCGCGGACGTAAATATTGCCCGGCTTCACATCGCGGTGCAGATAATTGGTGCGATGGATAACGCCGAGTCCGTCGATCAGGGGCAGGGCGATTTTTTCAATGGCAACCTGGGGCAGGGGACGACGCGTCCGCAACCAGTCCGCCAGCGATGCGCCCTGCACAAACTCCATCACCATGTAGGCTGTCGCGTTGGCCTGAAAAAAACGCATCACGCGGACGATATTGGGGTGGCGAAATGTCGCCAACGTGCGTGCTTCATCGAGAAACCGCGCCAGCCCCCATTCAAAGGTTTCGCGATTCTCATCGGCTGAGGGGCGAATTGAGGTATCACCATCGCTGTCGTCAGAGCCACCAGAGCCACCAGAGCCACGTATTGCAATATCGGAAGGAAAATATTCCTTGATCGCTACAGGTAAATTCAGATTTTGATCAGTGGCAAGATAGGTAAGTCCGAACCCGCCGACACCCAATAACTTGTCGATATGGTACTCGTTGATGGTGTGCCCATCAGGCAGGCATGGAACTGCGGCGGCCATGATTTACCGAGCTCCGATTATGAGTTGCACGTCATTCATCGATGAGCGAAATTGCCTTTTGCAGGCTGCGACGCATGCGGTTAAACGATTTTGCCAGCAGCGCCATTTCGTCACGGCCTTTGTCCGGAAATTCGGGAATGTTCATGTTGCCAGTACTAATTTCATTGGCCGCTTCCGACATATCCGTAATCGGGCGCACGATCAGCAACGACAACATCACGTTGAGAATTACAAACAACACCGCAAACACGCCGGTCAAGGACGCCATAAAGGTGACAAACGCGCGATCCGCGTTCTCAATCGGCAGCGACATCGGCACCGACACCACTTGGGCCCCGATGATTTCATTGAGTTTCCAGCCAAAACCATTGTTTGCCCCATACGTCGCTATCATTGCTGCTGGTGCCTTGTCGGGGGTGTTGTGGCAAGCCAGGCAGCCTTCCTCGGTAATGCGGATCGGTCGCGCCAGATACAAAGATGGCCCAGCTGCTGAAAGACGTGTGCCGCTTATCTCCGTTTTGACAGCATCGCTGCGAAAGGCGTTTACGATGTCCGCTTCCCACTCAATCGCCCGGTCGCGTAGGTTGGTAGGGTTCAGAACGGCTTCTTTGTAGTTGTAATCAGCGTATTTCTTACGCAGCCCGTTCATCATTTCCGTCGCCGCGAACGCAGGCACGGTCTGCGGCAGAAAGGTATCTGGCTGATAGTCCAGATGCGGACTCACATGCTTTTGCGTGTAATCCCGCATCGATTGCGTCGCTTCCATGATGATCCCCGCATTGCGGAGCACTTCATCACGGGCGTTTTTTTGCAACAGCGTGTACGAAATGTAGCCTGTCACCGCCAGTCCCAACGCGAACACGATGAACAATACGAGATTGAATTTTGTTCTTAGTCCCATGGAAGACCTTATTTGTTTGTTGTTTCGACGTTACGGAATTTACTCTATTCCGGATGTTGGTCATAGCCACCATTTACGCTGATGAAGCAGGTGAATGAGCATGATCCCGTAAACTCTCTTTTATTTAACATAATATAAATTACACGCTGTACGAATATAAGTTAAAGTCGGCGGCTGTAGGTAAAATGCAGTTTCAAGGTAACCGGAAACGTGGCTATTTTTCTCGAGCATAACCTAATCTCGATTATCAATAATCGCTGATATAATATTGATGTTAAACAATAAATAAGAAATACAACCTCATGTGCTTCCCAACCTCAGCCCGTAAGTGACAGCCACAGAAACCACCGCCAGCGAACCGATTACGCGGCTGACAGAGTCTGATCTGGATTGGGCAACTGACTTTTTGACAGGCGTCTTTATCGGCGATCAACCGATTACAAAGCTCTTTTCGTCGCGAAAGATTGAGGCGCAGCTTCGCTATTTCATGCGCTGTAATTGTGCATTAGCGCTGAAAATCGGCGAGTGCTACGCGACTCATGCGCGCGACGGTTTGGCACTTTGGCTGCCGCCGGGGCGAACTTCGATGACCGTGGCAGATATGTGGCGCGCCGACATGTTCTGGGCGCCACTCAAGTATGGGTTGGCAGGCACGGCCAAAGTGATCGGATTTGCACATCACTTGGACGTGATGCACAAACAGTGCGCGCCAATGCCTCATTACTACCTGTTTCTGACGGGTGTTGATCGACGTCAGCAGCGCCAGGGCGTTAGTACGGCGCTACTTGGCAATATGCTGCAACGTATTGATGCCGAGCGCATGCCGGTATATCTGGAGACGCAAAGCGCCGGGAATGTGGAGATTTATGAAAAACTCGGCTTTGTCGTCGTGCAGAAGCGGGCATTTCCGACCACATCCACCGTATTTAACTGGGCAATGATGCGACAGCCGCAGGCTTAGCTTTAGCGATATCCGCCCTGCCCTAAAAACGCTCGTAATAACGTAAAACGCCATTCGGTGGGCTTTTTCAGGCATAAAGGCCCTGAAACGCCCGCCAATGCTAGTGTTTGTATTTTTACCGGGCAATCCCAGCCGCGTGTAGCAGGCTGCGAGCTAAATCTTCTGGCGCCAAATCAACCGCAGAGTCGTTCTCAACGTCGCCTCTGGTGCCGACGATAAAATAATCGGTCCGCCCATCTCCAAAGTCGTTCGCCTCATAAACCGCGGGCAAAATCGGCACGTGATCGCCATACGCGCATAACCAGCCGCCGCGCGCGGTGGCGCTTAGAG
>JANNRY010000232.1:0-6163 GCA_031401935.1 Betaproteobacteria bacterium
TGCTTGCAGGTGGACAACTCCTGAATATTCATCTGGATCGAGCCTTCGCCGGTGATACAGGCGACATCCGCATCGGGGAACGCAAACTTGCATCCCATGGCGTAAGGCAATCCCACACCCATCGTGCCGAGTCCGCCGGAATTGATCCAGCGACGTGGTTTATCAAAGCGGTAGTATTGCGCGGCCCACATCTGATGCTGGCCCACATCCGACGTCACATACGCGTCGCCTTTGGTGACTTCCCAAAGTTTTTCGACGACGTACTGCGGCTTAATAATGTCGCCGCCTTTTTTGTACTTTAGACAATCCTTGCTGCGCCATTCTTCTATCTGCTTCCACCATCCACAAATGGCTTTACTGTCCGGCTTTTGTTCGGCGGTTTTGAGCAGCGCGATCAGGTCGATCAACACATCCTTGATATTGCCGACGATGGGCACATCGACTTTCACACGCTTGGAAATTGACGAAGGATCGATGTCGATATGGACTATTTTGCGGGTCGGATTTCCAGCGGCGAAGTGCGTGGGATTGCCAATCACGCGATCATCAAAGCGAGCGCCGATGGCAAGCAACACATCGGAATTTTGCATCGCCATATTGGCCTCCACGGTGCCATGCATGCCCAGCATGCCGACAAATTGCTTGTCCGAAGCCGGATAAGCGCCGAGACCCATAAGCGTATTCGTGCACGGATATCCCAGCAGGCGCACCAGCTCAGTTACTTGATCTGACGCATCACCCAGGATGGCACCGCCACCGACATAGATCATCGGCCGTTCGGCGCCAAGCAACATTTGCAGCGCTTTTTTGATCTGACCAGCGTGCCCCTTCGTGACCGGGCGGTAAGAACGCATTTCAACGCTTGCCGGGTAGTGATATGGGGTCTTTGCGGCAGATACGTCTTTGGGAATATCAACCAACACCGGACCTGGCCTGCCCGTGGTGGCGATATAAAACGCCTTTTTAATGGTTTCAGCGAGATCAGCGACGTCCTTGACCAAAAAGTTGTGCTTTACACACGGGCGGGTAATGCCCACGGTGTCGCATTCCTGAAAGGCATCCTGCCCGATCGCGTGTGTCGGCACTTGGCCAGTGATGACGACCATCGGGATCGAATCCATGTAAGCCGTAGCAATACCGGTGACGGCATTGGTCACACCGGGTCCGGATGTTACGAGTGCAACGCCGGGCTTACCGGTCGCACGCGCGTAGGCATCCGCTGCGTGCAGCGCCGCTTGTTCGTGACGCACAAGGATGTGTGAAAACGCTTTTTGCTTATAGATTTCATCGTAAATGACGAGCACCGCCCCGCCGGGATAGCCAAACAGGAATTCGACGCCCTCGGCTTCGAGTGCGCGACAGACTATTTCGGCACCGCTCAGCATTTCGGTTGCGTCGGCGACAATTTGTAGTTGTGGGGCGTCGTGAAGTTTCATGATTTATCTAGTGAGTTGGTTATGTTGATTGTCACGGATGCGCGCAAACGAACATCCGCAGGGGCGGAGCGGTTGGCGTCCTGACACAGGTACTGCGCGCTTACTGGATCATCGCGACCGTTGTGCGGTCATTCACGAAGCGCCCGACTCACCACGCCAATCTGATTCGTATGCCATGTTGGTAAATTCGGCAAATTACGATTATCCGGGGGTCGCCCGACGGATTGTGCAGTGCGCAAAAATAACACCTTACCTATTGCCCGGCGAATGGTCAAGCGCTAGTAGATACTAGCCCTTGAAACTTGCTAGACTCCGGTCACAACCAGCGGGGCGTTTTGTCCGTATATGCACGTATAAACATTGCCCATATAAAAGCATTAAATCGCTTAACAGCTCAACCGCTCATCTTTTATCCCTGAGGAAACCCTGGCCACCAGACAAGAAATGTCGGATTTTCTGGCTTCCGTCGAAAAACGCGCCTTCAAGCAGGCCGTTTACGCGGTCCGTCAGGATGAGTCTGCGCTGGATATTGTTCAGGACGCGATGATGAAACTCGCGGAAAAATATTCAGACCGTCCCACGCAGGAGCTGCCGATGTTGTTCCAGCGGATATTACAAAATACAATCCGGGACTGGTTTCGCCGCTCGAAAGTACGCTCCACCTGGACGACGCTGTTTTCATCGTTCGGCAGCAAGGATGACGATGACGACTTTGACATTCTTGAGTCGATTCGCGCTGATGATTCCGCCAACGTGCCGGTTTCCCCTTCAGCACAGTTGGAACAATCGCAACTGCTAAAAATTATCGAAGGCGCCGTTGAACGTTTACCGGCGCGTCAACGCGAGGCGTTTATGCTGCGTTACTGGGAGGAATTGGATGTGGCCGAGACGGCCGAGGCGATGGGTTGCTCGCAGGGCAGCGTAAAAACACATTGCTCGCGCGCGGTGGCGTCACTATCCACAATATTGAAAACAAAGGGGATTTCCCTTGAGTCGGCATTCAGGACCGATTAATTCTTTGAGTTGCGATTATGGATAACAAACAGGAAAAACAGGATAAAGACTTTGCGCAGAAGATCACGCACACCCTGAATTGGGGCCTGTCTCGCATTGAAGACGATAAACTGGCGCGCATTCGCGCCGGTCGGCAGCGCGCCATCGCGGCCTATCGTGAGCCAGTCACTATTCTGGGGCTGGTGACAGTCTCTGGGCGGACGCTGGACAGTTCAAACTGGATCCGCAAACCCTTGTTTTGGCTCCCAGTTTTCGTAATTGTCGCAGCGGTCGCGGCATTCTCGTTGTCAGGAAATGACGATATTTATGACGAAACCGGCGGCGAACTGGATGCCCAGCTGCTTACTGGTGAATTGCCTATCAATGCGTTTTTGGACAAGGACTTTGGCTCGTGGGTGAAAGAATCTTCGCAATAATCGGTGCTGCAATTTTTGCCTGTCTGCTGGCGTTTCATGCGCCTGCTGCGCTCGCGCAAGTAAAAACGGATAGCAAGACCGCGGCCCAATCCCCACCAGTTGCCTGGAGCGCTATTCCAGAAAGTGAGCGCCGCGTGCTATCGCCGCTGCAAAAAGACTGGACTCAACTACCCGGTGCCCAGCAACGCAAACTAATTGGCGCAGCAAAGAAATACCCCAAGATGGTGCCTATTCAGCAGGAGCGCTTTCAGGAGCGGCTCAAAGAGTGGTCTGCGCTGACACCGGAGCAGCGCCATGCCGCGCGCGACAAGTACAAGAATCTCTCCAGATTGCCACCCGCCAAGCAACACGAACTACGCGAAAAATGGCAGGAAAAAAGCGCTATGCCCAAAGATCCTGTGGTCGCTGCGCCTGATTCACCTGCAAAATAAGTGGAGCAGACAGTGCAAGCGCCGTTGTCCACCACTGTACTGGTGGCGACGCCAAGCATAAAACGTCGTATCGCGGCCCTGCCGTATGAGGGAATGCTGCTTCTAGCGCTGATCGTTATCGCGGCTTTCCCCGTGGCGGGGTTGAAAGGTGCCGCGCTATCTGGCGCGCCGCAGGTGATGTTCCAAATCTACCTCTTTTGTGTCACGGCGGCATATTTCACGTGGTGCTGGCGGCATGGTGGACAAACACTCGCGATGAAAACCTGGCGCTTTCGCGTGGTTGATGCCACTGGCGGCGCATTGAGTTTCAAGCGAGCTTTGTCACGCTTCATTTTCGGAATGATTTTTTATGGTCCCGCTTGTGTCGGCGTGGTGTTGTTATTCTTCCCGGATCGCGTTAGCAGGGTCATTACCATGTGGACATTCTTGCCGCTGGCGGCAACCATTTTGTGGGCGCGGCACGATCCAGACCGTCAATTCCTGCATGACCGGCTGGCGGGCACGCGCCTGATCGACGTAAAACCGCTACCCAATTAGCCTGTGCAGGCGAGCCGGGTATTCCTTCCACGCCAGCATCACCACCGCGACGCCGAGAAAAAGCAGTAACGGTACGATGACGGTTAATACCGGCGGCCAATCGTTGAGCACCGCTAAATGCGAAGCCAACTGGTTCAGGAAATAAAAGCCTAAGCCAATCATGATGCCGAGCAGCAGCTTGCCACCCACACCACTGGCGCGTTGCGACTGAATGGCAAACGGAATCGCGGCCAGCATCATGATCACAACAGCAAGTGGCTGGAATACTTTGGCCCAAAAAGCGAGTTGGTATCTGGTGCTGTTTTGTTTGTTGTCGCGCAGGTGATCAATATAGGAGTTCAAATTCAGGAGCGACATGTCGTCCGGCTTCACGCGCAGTACGGCGAGCAAATCCGGCGTCATCGCAGAATTCCAGTTGGCGACGGGAAGACGATCCATTCGCGCGCGCTCGCCGTCAAATGTTGTTTTTTCCACGTCGCTCAGCACCCAGCGGTTATTAGCGCTGTCAAACCCCGCACTTTTGGCGAGACTGATCGAAGCCAATCGATACGCGGAATCAAATTCGTAAATGCGCATATTCAACAATTTGGTATCGAGCGTCACGGTCTGAATATTGACAAACGATAGCCCGTCCTTCACCCAGAATCCCGACCGAAATTCCTGCGCGACAACGCTGCTTGTTGCAGCCAAGCGCATACGTTTAGCCGCATCCTCGGCTGCCGGCGCGACAAACTCGCCAAACAAAAAGGTAAGCGCCGAAAAACCCAGGCCGATCCCGGCCGCAAATCCGGCCAGCCTGGTCAAGGATAATCCTGCTGCGCGCATTACTGTCAATTCCGACTGCATGGAAAGTCGCGTGACTGCAAACAAAGTTCCCATCAGCGCCGCGACAGGGAAAATAACCACCACGTGCGCTGGTTGCTTGAGCGTGACATACAACAAAACCGTAAAGAGCATGTTGCCCTTGCTAAGGCTGTCGAGCTCGTTGATCAAATCGAATAGCGCAAACAACGCCAACAGCGCTAGCAGCAACAGCAGGGTTGCCAGGAAGATTTCCTTGGCGAGGTAGCGGAACAGGATGGTCACAGTGGCACAAATCAATCAGAGAAAGCCAATCGCAAGAGCTGGCTTGAGGACGTTGATTCTACCGATTCAGCCCATCGGAAAGTGATGTTGATTTACACCGGAAAACACGAAGCCATTTTTGTTGCGCCGCAATATATTGTCGGCCTTGTTGAGAGAGAAAATCTGGCTGCCAGAAACTTCGGGTATTCCCTACTATCAGGCGCTGCATCTTGAAGACTATGATGTCCGCGACGGGCTCTGTTCGTCCACATCCAATGGCAGTCAAAACAGGAGGGGAAAATGCAACTTACTGAAAAGCATGAGGAGTATTGGCGCAAGAATCTCGTTGTAACTGGAATATTGTTGTTTATCTGGTTCGTCGTGACTTTCGTCCTTGGTTGGTATTCGAGAGAGCTTAACAGCGTGTCGTTCCTTGGCTTCCCGCTCGGGTTCTATAACGCTGCACAAGGCTCGCTTGTCATTTATGTGTTGCTGATCTGGTTTTACCAGCACTACATGAACAAGCTCGATATCGAGTATGGCGTGGATGAAGGAGAAGACGTATGAGTCAGGCCGATTTCAGTCACAAGGCTTTTTTTAACCAACTGAAGAAGTACTACATTTTCTACACGGTAGGCTTCCTCGGTTTCCTGGTCGCACTTGCCATTGCCGAGCAGATGGGCATGTCCCGCAAGTGGATCGGTTATTGGTTCCTGTTTGCCACGATAGCGCTGTATGCATCGATCGGCATCATGTCCCGAACTGTGGATGCGGCAGAGTATTACGTCGCAGGCCGACGAGTTCCGGCGTTCTTTAACGGCATGGCAACAGGTGCCGACTGGATGAGCGCGGCATCGTTTATCGGTATGGCCGGCACGCTGTATCTGAGCGGCTTCGATGGTTTGGCTTTTGTGATGGGCTGGACCGGTGGATATTGCCTCGTTGCATTCCTGCTGGCACCGTACCTGCGCAAATTTGGCCAGTTCACGATTCCTGACTTTCTGGGCGAACGTTATGGCGGCAATTTTGTGCGCAGTATCGGCATATTTGCGGCAATCCTGTGTTCGTTCACATACGTCGTGGCGCAAATCTATGGCGTGGGTCTGATCACCAGCCGCTTTACCGGGCTCGAGTTCGGTGTTGGTGTGTTCGTCGGTCTGGGCGGCATTCTGGTGTGCTCGTTCCTCGGTGGTATGCGCGCGGTGACGTGGACGCAGGTGGCACAGTACATCATCCTGATCATTGCCTATTTGACACCAGTGGT